>JAYZHY010000022.1:0-4579 GCA_036166115.1 Pseudomonadota bacterium
GAAAGAATGCTCCCAAAGCCAGGTGAAGGCCCAACTAAAAAACAACGTGAAAATGGTTTTTTTAAGATCCTAATGGTGGGATTAATAGATAAAAATAACTTGATAAAAATAGAAATTACTGGAGATCAAGATCCTGGATATGGCTCAACCAGTAAAATGTTATCAGAAACCGCCATTTGCCTTGCTTGTGATAATATAAACATCAAGGGCGGACATTGGACACCAGCTTCTGCCTTAGGGGAGAAATTACTAGATCGATTGGAATCAAAAGCAGGTATGAAATTTAAAATCTTAGAAAAAGAATAAATGAAAAAAACTTACTGCCTATTGAGTTTATTCTTCTTAACTTCAATTATAAACTGCTCATCTCAAATAAGTATAAAAGATCCTGGCATTCCAAGTCTTTTAGTAAATAAACTGCCCTATCGTGTTGCAATAATATACCCGGAAAACTTTGAAAATTTCATCCATGAAGAAAGAGTGATAGGAAGGAAGTCCTGGAAAATTGATTTCACTCGATCCAACAAACTTTTATTTAACAAAATATTCTCATCTTTCTTTTCGGGAATTACTATCTTAGAAGAATTAAATAGCACCTCTAATCTCGGATTTGACATAGTTATTAAACCCAGTATTGATGCCATCGAATTTTCAGTGCCAGAACAAAGCCAAGATGAAACTTTCTCAGTTTGGATACGTTACCGCATCAAAATGTTTGATAATAATGGCATTGAGATTATTAATTGGCCTATCAGCTCTTACGGTAAAACATCCACCTCAACTTTTGCTGATGAACAGGATCTTGCTAATGCAGCTGTATTGGCCATGCGAGATGCGGCTGCTTTGATTATTTTGCAAATAGAGAAATCTAAAAAAATAACAAATATAATTAACCTTGTGGATGAATAGCAATTGCTATAACTAATATAGATAATTAACATGCAAATGATAAGACAATATAAATCAATGATAATCACGTTATTATTAATCTTAAGCCTAAGCGCATGCGTGACAGCAAGAATCGAAGATAATCGTTTGGGTAATACTGGAATAGGTGACGGTGAAGGTGTCGTTATTCTAGCTAAAAGCTATCACCTCGGGAACGATACCGAAACCGATTTTATTCGTTGCGTTAGCTCAAATATCAGTAAAGGTTCTTCTGCTATGCGAGTTATCCCAACCAATTCATTCAAAGACACGCTCTTTCCATGGTTTGAACCAAGGACAGCGCCATCCGATACAAGAGGACTTACAAATTTATTAAAAAGAAACAGAGTTGCTGAAATTATCTCTGATAATAACATTCGTTATATTATATGGCTTGATGGAAATACCGATAGCGCAGGTGGAGGCGGAAGTATGTCTTGCGCTATGGGCCCAACGGGTGCTGGTTGTTTTGGGTTCGCTTGGTGGCAAAATGATTCTAAATATGAAGCTACTATATGGGATATTAGAGACGTAAAAAATGAAGGAAATATAAGCGCAGAATACAGCGGCACATCTTTCTTACCTGCTATAGTTGTTCCTATACCATTATTTGCTAGAACACAAACAAAAGCATGCAAAGGTCTTTCGGATCAATTAAAAGTATTTATTTCTGGGTAATTTGATACTTAATTTTATGTACAAGAAGATTATAATCTTTATTCTATTTTTTCTTATAGGTTTGTTATTACTGCCATTGCTATTATTTGCAATAAATGATTTTATTTTTGGAAAATATACTGGTAATGTATTTGTAGGTTTCTATAATGACTACTTTTATCTAATGCAAAAAGGCAATCTTGCGGCTTGGTTTATTTCACTTTCACCTTACCTAGTATACCTTTGTGTAAAAATAACAATTCAGGCTTTCAACTACTTCAAAAATTAAGGTATTTATAATTGATAAAAAAGCATATTTCAAACCATAAACCACAGATAGTCATCCTGTTAATCCTATCTCTCCAGTCATTCTCAATGGACGATATTAATAATAATGAAAATGAAGCAATAACAGGCCCTGAACGAAGACATGAGAAAATTGGAGTTTTAGTTGAAAGATTTATTGAACGCTCTCATTACAATCACACTCGAGTAAATGATGAGCTATCCTCCCTGATATTCAGTAATTACATTGATAATCTGGATGAAAATCGATCTTATTTCACAAAAAAAGAAATAAAAGAGTTTGAAGTTTATCGTTTTGAAGTAGACGACATGCTTGGAGCGGAATCTCTTGGGCCTGTTTTTAAGATATTTGATAGCTATAGAACAATAGCAATAGATAGAATGGAATATGCACTTGAGTTATTAAATCAAAAACCTGATTTCACACTAATGGAAAATTTTCAATTCGATAGATCTAAAGGACCGTGGCCAAATTCAATTAAAGAGTTGAATGAATTATGGAGAAAACGAGTCAAGAATGACGCTCTCAACCTAATGCTTAATGAGAAAGACTGGGCAGAATCAAAAGGAATGCTACAAAAAAGGTACGCCAGATTCCTGAAACAACTCAAACAAATAAATAATGACGATATATTTGAAACATTTATGAATTCAGTAGTACACACACTTGATCCACATTCAAGTTACTTCTCTCCCAGAAATTCAGAAGAATACCAAATACAAATGAGCTTATCCTATTTTGGCATTGGCGCTTCGCTCTCCATTGAGGATGACTATGTCTCAATAGTTAATATTATTCCTGGTGGACCAGCGGCAATTGATGGTCAACTTAAACCAAAAGATCGCATCACGGCAATTGCTCAAGGCAATGAAGGTGAGTTAACTGATGTAATCGGTTGGCGACTGGATGATGTAGTCCAATTAATTCGAGGGCCAGAAAATACAATCGTTAGACTGCAAATACTTCCCGATGGATCCGCGCCAGGGGAACCTGAAAAAATTATTAACCTTACTAGAGATCAAATAAAACTTGAGGAATCTGCCGCAAAGAGTGAAGTTATAAATACTGAAAGAGATGGTCAAAAATATTCTATTGGGGTAATTGATATACCAAGTTTTTATAGGGATTATAGAGCTCTAAAAAATGGAGATGAGGAGTTCACTAGCACAACAACTGATGTAAAAAGACTTTTAAATGAATTAAAAGAAGAAGATATAGATGGATTAATAATTGATTTAAGAAATAATGGTGGCGGACATCTTACTGAAGCAACCGCATTGTCTGGCTTATTCATTGATAACGGACCGATTGTGCAACTAAGAAATGCAAATGGTCGTATTAGCAGGCTAGATGATCCAGATCCAGTACCTCGATCTTCCTACAACGGACCTTTGATTGTATTGGTCAATCGATACAGTGCATCGGCATCAGAAATCTTTGCGGCTGCAATTCAGGACTACAATCGAGGAATTGTTGTAGGTCAACAAACTTATGGAAAAGGAACGGTTCAAAATCTTTATGTGCTCGATCAATACGTAAGAAGAAAAAATGAAGAAGAATTAGGTCAACTCACTCTAACAATTGGAAAATATTATAGAGTTACTGGTGAAAGCACGCAGAATAAAGGCGTCTTCCCTGATATAGCTTTACCTTCCTATATTGATCCAAATGAATCTGGAGAAAGTGCAAGAAAGGCATCATTGCCATGGGATACCATTCGATCCTCAAAATTCAAACAAAAAGAATCATTGGAAGATTTCATTCCTATACTTATTAATCAACATAAAGAACGCAAAGATACAGATCCAGATATGATTTTTTTAGTAGAGGATATAAAAGAATCAGAAAAAAATAGGTCACGAACAATGTTATCTCTAAACCTTGAGAAAAGGATCGGTGAGCGAGAGGCAATTCTAGAAAGAAAGAAACAACGAGAGGAGATAAGAGATTCATCCCTCTCCAACGATAAAAATGAGGATAGAGATATAAATTTAAATGAAGCAGCTGCCATCGCTACAGATCTCGCATTACTAGTAAATATTGGTCTGACTGACAAGCAAGTAGCCAAAAGATTCAGATAAACATCAAAAAGTTGAATTGGAAACCAGGTAATTCTTATCAAGAATATGTTCAAGCCATTTATTAAAGACGATATTCTTTTTCCATAAAGCGTTTATGATTCGCTTGTTTTGATCCATTAATTTCATTAATTCATTCTTGTTTTGCTTCTCATTAATGCTTAAAACTTCTGCCAAGCTTCCATCAAAATAGATCTTTACTTTTATATTCGGATCAAGATAATCACCATTCTGGCTTTCGAAGATATATGTCATAGAAAAAGAAATTGTATACTTAGTTCTTTCGAAAACAGTCAAATAAATACTTTCTTCTCCGGCAGCCTCAATTTTTTTACTATTTTCATAATTTTTAATATCCGGAATCAATTCCATTAATTTCAGGTAATTGCTTTCATACAAAGCCATTAAACCAACAAATGAATTCGGTTGAGCAATTGCCTGTGGAATTATTTCATGGTCGTAAATCATAAATATTTAATTTTTATCCGATCAAAAAATACACGAAATCTTCAATCATGGTCTAAATCTTCTTTGTATACCTGTCTCTTCAAGAATTTTTCCGGAGATCTCCTCAATTGATAGTTCGGTTGTATCGATAAATTTTATCGCG
>JAYZHY010000023.1:0-7854 GCA_036166115.1 Pseudomonadota bacterium
TTAACTTCCCATGTATCTGAGCTTAAACCTATCAACAATATTATTAAAAAAATAAAACATAAATTATAAGAAGATATAAATGAAGTCAGTTTTTTATGTATATTCAAAAGAAGGCTGTCATTTATGCGAAGAGTTGATTGAGGAATTAATAGAATTGGTTCGAGGTCAGGCTAGCATTGACGTCATAGATATTAATGAATCTATAGAATTATTTGAAAAATATCGAGAGGAAATACCTGTTGTTGAATTTCAGGGGCGTATCTTATTTAAACACTATCTTAATAAATCACTCGTGAATAAGGCTTTGAGAAATTAGCCTGATAGCATTTTCTTTTTTTATTGAGTGTATAATTAGCAATTATCATTTTGGCTTATTTTGATGGAATATATTAGAAATTTTTCAATTATCGCGCATATTGATCATGGGAAATCAACCTTAGCAGATCGTTTCATCCAGATATGTGGCGGCCTCCAAGATAGAGAGATGTCAGATCAAGTTCTTGATTCTATGGATATTGAAAGAGAAAGAGGCATCACCATTAAAGCACAAAGTGTTTCTTTAAATTATGAAGCAGACAATGGCAATGAGTATCAACTTAACTTTATTGATACTCCTGGACATGTTGATTTCTCATATGAAGTATCTAGATCTCTAGCTGCATGCGAAGGGGCATTATTAGTTGTGGATGCTGCGCAAGGGGTTGAGGCACAGAGCGTAGCAAATTGTATTACTGCAATTGATCAGAATCTCGAGGTATTACCTGTTCTGAATAAAATAGATTTAATAGCCGCCGAAACAGAGCTTGTTATTAATGAGATTGAGGATGTTATAGGAATTGATGCACAAAATGCAGCGTTAGTTAGTGCCAAAACTGGCAAAGGGGTTAAACAGTTACTCGAACAATTGGTTGAATTCATTCCTCCGCCAAAAGGAAATCCAGAACACCCTTTGCAAGCATTGATTATTGATTCTTGGTTTGATAATTATGTTGGCGTGGTCTCATTGGTTAGAATAGTGAATGGAGAATTACGAAAAAACAGTAAAATCAATGTAATGTCCACCGGCCGTTCTCATGAGGTTGATCGCGTAGGATGTTTTACCCCCAAAATGATTGATCAAGATGTTCTAAAGACAGGAGAGGTTGGTTTTGTAATAGCAGGTATCAAAGAAATTGATGGAGCGCCAGTTGGTGATACCCTAACTTTGGCGACAAATGGATGCGACAAACCTTTACCTGATTTCAAGCAAGTCCAGCCTAGAGTTTTTGCAGGACTTTTTCCGATAAGTTCGGATGATTATGAAAATTTTCGCGAAGCGTTAAAAAAACTCCGTTTGAATGATGCGGCGCTTCATTTTGAACCAGAAACTTCAGTGGCTTTAGGTTTTGGTTTTCGGTGTGGATTTCTAGGTATGCTCCATTTAGAGATAATCCAAGAGCGTTTAGAGAGAGAATACGATCTAGATCTAATTACAACAGCTCCAACAGTAATTTTTGAGATTCTTAATAATAAGAATGAGGTTTTGTTTGTTGATAATCCAGCAAAACTTCCACCTCTAAATGAAATTAATGAATTACGTGAACCAATAATTTTAGCTAATATTCTTGTTCCACAAGAGCATGTTGGTTCAGTAATTAAATTATGCATTGAAAAAAGAGGTGAACAAAAGAATATCCGATATTTAGGTAATCAGGTATCTTTGGAATATGAAATGCCACTCGCTGAGGTTGTAATGGATTTTTTTGACAGACTTAAGTCTGTAAGTCGTGGTTTTGCTTCATACGATTATCAATTTCTCCGTTTTCAGGTCGCCCCTCTAGTCAGAGTGGATATACTCATTAATAAAGAAAGAGTTGATGCACTTTCGTTGATTATGCATAAAAATAATTCCATTTTTCGCGGTAGAGAGATAGTGGAGAAAATGCGAAAATTAATTCCAAGGCAAATGTTTGATGTCGCAATTCAGGCGGCAATTGGCAGTCAAATTATAGCTCGAAGCACTGTTAAAGCTTTAAGGAAGAATGTTACCGCAAAGTGCTATGGTGGTGACGTTAGTAGAAAAAGAAAATTACTGGAAAAACAAAAAGCAGGAAAGAAAAGAATGAAGCAAATTGGTTCAGTAGAAATTCCTCAGGAAGCTTTCCTAACAATATTGAGCGTCCAAGACGGCAAGGGAAAAAAATAATGAATTTAGCTCTTATACTTGTTTCATTAACTATGATAAGTGGAATATTTATTCTTAGTGATATTTTGTTTTGGAAGAAAAAACAAGTTAAGCAGGATGAAAAGGTGAGAGTTAGGAAATTAATACTAGAGTATTCCTATGCGTTTTTCCCAGTGCTATTTTTTGTGTTGGTGATACGGTCTTTTATTTTTGAACCATTTAGAATTCCTTCTGGTTCCATGAAGCCGACTTTATTGGTTGGGGATTTTATCTTTGTTAAAAAATACTCTTACGGTCTTAGATTGCCTGTTTTAGAGAAAAAAATTTGGAATGTAGGGAATCCAGAAAGAGGAGATGTGGCGGTTTTCCGCCTTCCGTCTGATCCAAATATAAATTACATAAAAAGAGTGATTGGCTTACCTGGTGATAAGATTATTTATCAGAATCACAAGTTAACTATTAATGGTTATGAGGTGGGTTTAGTCCGTGATGCTGACAATCCCTATCATGAAATGACGCCTCAGTTTATTGAAACGATAGATGAGAATGATCACACAATACTTATATCCAGCAATGGTTTCTCAATTGGTGAAGGGTATTATGAAGTTCCTGAGAAGAACTACTTTATGATGGGAGATAATCGAGATAACAGTAGAGATAGTAGGTTTATTGATTCAATTCCTGAGGAGTATCTAGTTGGGAAGGCAGCTAGGATATGGATGCATATGGATGGACTTGAATGGCCAGATTACAAAAGAATCGGCCAAAAAATTAATTAGAAATTTGAAGCTTATTTTCAGGATATTAATTTGTGAAGAAAACGATTAATTGGATTAAAGAGGAATTCGACTACAAATTTGAAGATGAATCGTTACTTCAATTAGCGTTAACTCATCGAAGCGTTTCCTCTTATAATAATGAAAGATTGGAGTTCTTAGGGGATGCAATACTTGGATTTATTGTTACTGAGTTTCTTTTTAATAAAAAAAACGATTCAAATGAAGGAGACTTAACTCGTTTAAGGTCACATTTAGTCCAAGAGCCAACGCTGCATAAAATCGCACAAAATATCAACCTGAGTGATCATTTAATTGTCAGCGCTGGTGAAAAAAAAAGTGGCACAAAACATAGATCATCTGTGCTATCAGATGCATTAGAAGCTTTTCTTGGTGCCATGTACGTAGATGGAGGTATCGACCATACCAGAAGAGTGATTCTTGATTTGTATGCAGAATTTCTACCTAATCTACCTAAGGTTAGTGAATTAAAAGATGCAAAAACTAAACTACAAGAAATACTTCAAAGTAAAAATCATCCTTTGCCTGTATATTCTTTGATCAAAATTACAGGACAAGATCACCAGCAAAAGTTCTTTGTTAAATGTCAGATTGATGAAGGTAATCTAAATGTTGAGGGTGAAGGCGTATCAAGAAGAATTGCCGAGCAAGATGCTGCTTTAAAAATGTTAAGAAAATATGATAAAACAAACTCCTAATAAAAATGAAAACCACAAGAGTGGATTTGTGTCTGTCATTGGAAGACCGAATGTCGGAAAATCAACGTTGATCAATACTATTCTTGATGAAAGAATCAGTATCGTAACAAGGAAGCCACAAACAACAAGACACAGAATATTAGGGATATACACTAAATCTAATTATCAAACCGTTTTTGTCGATACACCAGGAATTCATCGTAATAACAAGAAATTTCTAAATAAAATAATGAATAAAACTGCTTTAAACGCATTAATGGAGGCCGATCTAAATTTATTTATGTGTGAAGCAAGTCGTTGGACGCATGAAGATGAAGATGTTTTGTCTCGTTTAAAAAAGAGCGAGGTACCAACAATCATGTTGTTGAATAAAATTGATCAGGTTCACCCTAAGGAAGCTTTATTAGAAGTAATATCAAGATTGTCTGTACTACATAAATTTGAAAGTGTAATACCAATTGTTGCTAAAAGGAGAAACTCTTTAACAGTGTTATTGGATTTGATACCAAAGTATCTACCAATATCTCCAAAATTATTTGAAATAGATAAGATGACCGATCGAAATAATTCTTTTCTGGCCTCAGAGAAGATAAGAGAAAAATTAATTTTACATTTGAATCAAGAGGTCCCATATGGCTTGACCGTTGAGATTGAGAAATTTCAAGAAGACACAAGAAATATAATTATCAATGCAGTTATTTGGGTTGAAAGGGACGGTCAGAAAGGTATTGTTGTAGGAAAAGAAGGAGGGGTTTTAAAGAAGGTTGGCAGGGCAGCACGACTTGATTTGAAGGATTATTTTAAAAAATCTGTCCATATTGATTTGTGGGTCAAAGTAAAAAGTAATTGGGCTGATAGCGAAAAAGATCTCCAAAACTTAGGTTATGAATTGTAAAGATTAATAGTATGAAAAGTAAAAAACGTATTCTAAATCAACCTGCTTGGATTTTACATTACAAGAATTTTAGTGATTCTAGTAATATTTTGGATGTTTTTACACGCGATTATGGGCGGGTTTCTCTTATCGCAAAAGGCGGTCGTTCTGTAAAATCTAAATTTAGAGGAATGTTAAGGCCTTTTGTTTTACTGAATATCTCTTGGTTTTCTCGCTCAAATTTAGGCACTCTGATGGATACCGAGATCCAAGAAAAACCTATATCACTGGCCGGTGATACATTACTATCGGCTTATTACATTAATGAGTTATTAATTAAACTCTTATACAAAGACGACCCACAAGATGAAATTTTTTGTTTATATACAAAAACAATAGAAGAATTAAGCATGATAGAAGATATAGCTCCCCTACTTCGTCATTTTGAGATGGAATTACTACGATTGATTGGATACGGTTTGAATTTAAACGAGGTAAAGAAAACAGAATTACCAATTAATCCGTTATTATTTTATGAATATAAACCTGAAATTGGGCTTATTGAAGTCAGAAAGAAAAGAGGTGGTATGATTTTTAGTGGAGCACAAATAGAGGGTATTCGACGCAAAGATTTTGACTGTAAAGAGATATTAAAATGTGCAAACCAATTGTTGCGTAATATTATTGCCCATCATTTGGGTAACAGGCAGTTAAATACCAGGAAAGTGATAGAAGGATTAAGGGTATATGAACAACAATAAGGTAGGCCAATTAAAACTTGGTGTTAATGTAGATCATATTGCCACTCTTCGTCAGGCGAGAGGAGTGGCATATCCTGATCCCGTTACCGCTGCTTTAAAAGCTGAACAAGCAGGTGCCGACAGTATTACGATGCACTTAAGAGAAGATCGAAGACATATTCAGAAAGAAGATATCTACAAGTTCTCTAAATTAATGAAAACACATCTTAATTTAGAAATGGCAATTACCGAGGAAATGGTTGCTATTGCAATTAATTTAAAACCTAATGATTGTTGCCTTGTACCTGAAAAAAGAGAAGAGTTAACAACTGAAGGTGGTTTAGATGTGTTGAGTAATATCAATACAATGAAGGATGTTTGTAATGACCTGAAAAGCGCTGGTATTCGCGTGTCTTTATTTATTGATCCGGATTGCAAACAAATTGAAGCAGCCTTAGGAACTGGTGCACCCGTAATCGAGATACATACTGGTGCATATGCGGATGCGAGCCATGATAAGAAAGAACAAGAGTACGAAAGAATTCTAGAGGCGGTGGGTTATGCTAAGAAAAAAGGGTTCATTGTTCATGCTGGACATGGCTTGAATTATAATAATGTAGTGCCTATTGCAAAGATTCCTGAGATTGAGGAACTGAATATTGGGCATTCAATAGTTGCTTATGCTGCATTTAAAGGATTGGATGTTGCTGTTAGTAAGATGAAAAACCTTATGAATGGATCAAGACATTAATTTTTTTAGGGTATTTATGGTTTTCGGGATTGGTACAGACATTGTTGAACTATCAAGAATAGAAAAAACTTATAATCGTTTCGGCAAACATTTTGTGGAGAGGTTATTAATGCCAGAAGAAAACACTCTGTTTTACAAAAATAAAAATCCCATTCGGTTTTTGGCAATGCGTTTTGCCGCAAAGGAATCTATCGTAAAGTCAATGGGAACAGGGTTTTCTGATGGTATATGGATTAGAGATATAGGAATAATTAACAAGGACTCAGGGAAACCAATTGTTGTGTATTCTTCTAGAGGTGACCAAATGCGTCAGAAGCTTGGTATAAGGAAGATTCACATTAGTTTAACTGACGAAGCGGGTTTGGTTTTGGCTTTTTCAGTTGCAATAAAATCGGACAACAATTTATGAATCTATTCGCATTTGATATTGAAACGATCCCAGACATTGAGTTTGGTCGACGCATGTGGAATTTAGAGAATCTTTCTGATGAAGATGTGGGAAACGCCATGTTTTTTGAACATAAGCAAAAAACAGAATCTGAATTCTTACCACTAAATCAACATCGTATTGTTGCAATTTCAGTTGCATTGAGAGTAAATCAAACATTCAAGGTATGGAGTCTTGGAGAGGAAGATTCAAATGAAGCTGAGTTGGTACAACGATTTTTTGATGGTATTGAGAAATATGTTCCAAATTTATTATCATGGAATGGTTCAGGGTTTGATCTTCCAGTACTGCATTATCGCGCATTAAAACATAAGGTGCAGGCGCATAAGTATTGGGATACTGGAACTGTAGACAATAATTTTCGATACAATAATTACTTAAGTAGATTCCATTCAAGGCATATTGATTTAATGGATGTGTTATCTGGTTATCAATTAAAGGGCCGCGCAAGCCTTGATCAAATAGCAAGCATGTTGGGTTTTCCGGGTAAACTGGGGATGAGTGGCGATAAAGTTTGGTCTTGCTGGCTAAATAACGGTATCAACAAAATTCGTAATTACTGCGAAACCGATGTTTTGAATACATATCTTGTGTTTCTACGCTTTGAATATTTGCGAGGAAATTTAGATCAATCGGGGCTTAAAGAGGAATTTGAGTTAGTGCGAACTTCAATAGATGCAGAAAAGAAAGAACATTTTGATGAATTCCTGTCTTCTTGGGAAGTGTAACTGATTTTATAAATGACTAGAAATATTGTTGAGACCGCAGATATTGTATCTTCTACGCATGATGGACGAGGTATTGCAGATCTCCCAGGTAAGAAGGTCTTTGTATCAGGTGCGTTAATAGGTGAGCAAGTCACATTTCAACGTAGAAAGAGGCATCGTAAGTATGATGAGGCAGAGTTACTTGAGATAATAAAAAGAAGTAAGTCTAGAATAAAACCACGCTGCGAAGCATTTACTCGCTGTGGAGGTTGTTCTCTGCAGCATATATCTAGTGATGCTCAGCGAGAGCTGAAGCAACAAACACTCAAAGACAGCTTATCTCGTATTGGTAAATCATCACCTGATGAGTGGTTAGATCCAATATTTCTTTCTAAAAATAATGGTGATTGGAATTATCGACGACGTGCTCGATTAGGGGTAAAGGACGTCAAAAAAAAAGGAAGAGTTTTGGTTGGCTTCAGGGAGAAATTTTCCCCCTTTATAACCGATATGCAGCGATGTGAAGTCCTGGTTAAACCTGTGAATACCTTAATTGGATCATTGAGTGAACTTATCGAATCTCTAAGTATACGAAGTTTTATTCCTCAAATAGAGGTTGCGGCGGCAGAAAACTTTATTGAGCTTGTATTTAGAGTGTTAAGATCGCCCGCCAAC
>JAYZHY010000024.1:0-4645 GCA_036166115.1 Pseudomonadota bacterium
CACATCAAGACTACCTTAGAGAAAACAAGATATTGGGGCTCTGTTAGAGTTATTCCCTCAAGAAGCGTTATGACAGATATTATTGTTAGTGGATCTATAATCCGCTCTGATGGTGAATACGTAACAATAAGAGTAACTGTAGAAGATATCACTGGTGCGAAATGGTTTATAAAAGAATATTCGACGCAAACAGGTTTGCGGTCTTACTCTCAAGGCAGAGATAGATCTAATGATCCATACCAGAAAGTGTTTAATGACTTTGCGAATGATTTAAGACTTTATGCTGCTGAAATACATACATCTATAAATAAAAGGATACAGGAAACATCTGAACTGATGTTCTTTGCAAATATGATGCCTTCAGTTTTTGAAGAATATTACGTCGAAGAAGACGGTTATATAAAAATTAAGAGGCTTCCAGCAGAGAATAATCCTATGGTTAAGAGATTACGAGGCATAAGAGAGCGTGATCGGTTGGTGATTGATTCTATTAATGAGCATTATGCTAATTATTATTATGGTATTGCATTACCTTATGAAGGTTGGAGAAAAATAGCTCGTGAGAACCAAATTAGTATCCGAGATACAAAAAGATCAGCCTCAATAAGAGCGCTGATTGGTGTGGCGGTTACAGCTGGATCAATAAATATGGACACTAGTGATACCAGTCGTTCAAGACGAAATATTAAAAGAGCAACACAAAGCGTTGGTATTGATAGAGGCATAAGAACCATTATTGATGCGTGGCAGTTAAGAGAGTCGACAAAATCGTATCGAAACCAAATCGGTGAACTGTCTGAATCATTCATTGCAGAGGCGGCTCCTTTAATCATTGAAGTAGAGGGTCAGTCTAGACGATTAACGGGCACTGCTGAATCTCAATACGAGGGATGGAGAAAGATCCTAAAGGAAATCAATCAACTTGAGTCGGGTACGCCAGTAAATCCAGAGGTTGGAAAACCCCTACGAACAAATAGTCATTCACTTAATTAACTTTCGTGGACACATTATCTAAAGGTTTATTATTGGATCAACGTTATATGTTGATCAGACCTCTTGGTGAGGGTGGCATGGCATTTGTTTGGCTTGCCAGAGATATGAAATTAGATTTATTGGTTGCATTAAAGTTTCTTAATAAAGATCTAACCAAGAATAAACGATCATTTGCTAGGTTTAAGAGAGAATGGGAAATATCCAGTAATCTTATACATTCAAATATTATTCGTGTGTTTGAATTTCATGCAGATATGACTTTTACTCCTTTTTATTCAATGCAATACATAAAGGGTCCTGATCTATCTGTATTGTGCGAAGGTGAAATATCAAACAGCTTGAAGCCATTTGGTTTGATTGCTGACGCAATCCACTATGCCCATCAGAGAGAGATTATTCATGGTGATATAAAGGCAAGCAATATTATCTTAAGTGCAGAAGGGAACCCTTTTTTACTGGATTTTGGTATTGCTTCTGCCGCCTCAGATCTCAATGGAGTTGATAGAGGTAATAATTCATTTGACCAAATTCAAATGGCTGATGACATCTTATCTTTAGGTATTCTAATTTATGAAGTTATTTTTGGGGTGCCTCCTAATTTTGATAAGGCTCTTGAGCCAGTCATACAAACAAAGGTTAATCGGGATCTTGGGTTATTAATTTTAAATATGTTGGACCCGAATCCTTCTATGAGGCCTGTTGCCAGGGATGTTAAAAGCTTACTGAAGGAAGCGGGGTTTCCTGCAAATAAAGCAAGTTTTATTTTCGAGGATGAGTTTGAATCTGAGAATGAGGTAATTGAAGCTGATCTGTTAAATAAACCTAACAACAATACAGAAAATCGGATAGAAATAGATAACAACACTCTAGGAGTTAATGGAATTTCTCGAAAGACTTTTTTTATGAGTTTATTTCTTATTTTGATTGTATGTTTTTCAGTAATTTTTGTTTTACCTGGGACCGTGAGTACCGATAAAGAAATTACAAAAGATTTAAATGCTCCCCCTGCAGTCAATCTCGAGAATAATGCTGATGTCATTGATAAAACACTACAAGCAAGAAAGAAAGCGGACAATATGTTGGCTAATTTATTGGTTGAATTTAATTTATTGGAAGATAAAGGTGCAGAAAAATGGGCCAATTCAATTTTTCAATCTATGAGGAATAATTACAATTATGGAGATTCAGCATATCTTGATGGTAATTATGATTCTGCATTTAAATATTATGAGGCGGCATTTGAGGAGTCTAAAAGATTGTCGGGCAGAATTGACCAAGAACTCACTATCAATCTTGAGGCAGGCAAAAATGCCTTAGATAACAATAAATATAATGATGCTATCGGCCACTTTGATATTGTCACAACCATTGAGCCAAATAATCAAGATTATACTCATTATTATAAACGAGCACTAAATCTTGAAGAGGTGCTTAATCTGAACAGCCAGAGCACTGCATTGCTGAGAGAAGGTAAATTTGAATATGCTCGAGAAATTATTCTAACGGCATTACAGCTTGATTCAGAATTTCGACCGTCAAAAGACTTGCTTCAAGAAATAGACGCAAATATTACTCGCGATCGCTTTGAGAAAAGGATGTCAGAAGGGTTTATTGCTCTTGAGGGATTGGATTTTCAGTCAGCAAGAGTATTGTTTTCTGATGCTAAGCGCTTGTATCCAGATTCATCTGAACCGATAGATGCAATGCTGCAACTTGAACAAATAGAGAAGGATATTTTGATTTCTGATTTAGTGGAAAATATTAAAGGATATGAGGAAACAGAACAATGGGAGATCGCAGTAACGTCATATCAAGAGTTACTAAGAATAGATAAAGATATGCGGTTGGCAAAAGATGGCTTGTTTAATGCTTCTGAACGCCTAGGGTTACACAATAAATTGCAAGCATATATAGATGATTACGATACTTTAAGTGACTCTCAAGTTATGCAGCAGGCAATTGACCTTTTGGTGAAAGTCTCTGTTTTTGAAAAGAAACCACGATTGACGTCACAAATCAAAGAGTTAAGCCGACTCCTAAAAAGAGCAAATACTCCAATTGAGGTTAATTTCCTATCTGATAATTTAACTAATGTGACGGTTTACCGTGTTGGTAATTTTAATTTCTTTGCAGAGAAACTTATTAGTCTTCGTCCCGGTCAGTATGTTGCTGTTGGAGCTAGAGATGGCTATCGAGATGTACGAATCGAATTTACAGTTGCCCCAGAAATAGAATTAAAACCTATTGTTATAATATGCGAGGAGCCAATTTGAATATTTCTCGAATTGTTGTAAAGAATATAGGTAAGGTGGATTATTTTTCAATTTTCGATCTGCCGATTCGTCTTGGTACTGGCAAGGATTGTGATATTAAGTTACCAGGACCAGGTAATTCAGGGTTTGCTAATTTGGATATTGTTGATGGCATGCTTTTTATTATCTCTACCAAAGATGATGCTTTGATTTTGGTCAATGAGCACCCTTTAGCTGGTAAACATCAAATAGTTTCGGGTGATAAAATTAATTTTTATGGAATCGAAATTAATGCATCAATTAATGAAAAAGACTTAATTCTAGTTATAGATATTAATAATAGTGACTACATCACTAAACCGCCTAAATTTAGAGAAGATTTTGCTGATGGCAATCAATCACAGATTACAGCAACAAGATTCAATCGCAATAAAATTGATACAACCGATTATGGTAATTCTGAGCGCAGTAAATGGAAGATAATAGTATTGTCAATCTTGTCTGCCCTTATTATTATTTCTTACCTCATCTTTAGTTCTCATTCAGTTAGATTGGTCACACATCCCAAGGATATCGATCTAATATCAATTAAAGGTGGATGGTTTAAATTTCCACTTGGAGGAAGATTTTTATTAAGGGAGGGGAATTATTCTGTAGAAGTTCAGAAAGAGGGTTATTACCCTGTAAGCCAAAGTTTTCTTGTTACCGATGAATTAAATCAAACAGTTTCAGTAAATATGAGGAAGCTACCCGGTATCATAAATATTTACACGAATTTCGCAGAAAGCAGTCAAATCAGAATTAATGACAGCATTGTTTTTGGTTCTAAGGTTGTAGGGAAGGAACTTGAGCCTGGATACCATGCTTTAAAAATTTCTTCCGATCGATTTTTACCATTCTCGGACGTTTTTTTTGTGCAAGGTATGAATGTATCTCAGGATATACATGTTAATTTAGTGCCAAGATGGGCCAATTTAATTATTGACTCAGTGCCTTCAGATGCTTTTATTTATAATAAAAATATTGAAATTGGTAGGACGCCCGCTGCATTAGAGCTGATAGAAGGTATTCATGATATCTCTATTGTAAAGAAAGGGTTTAAGGCATGGGATGGAAGTTTTAATATAACGGCAAATAAAGAGCAAACGTCTGAACCGATTATTTTGGTACCAGCCAATGCAGAATTAAACATCAAAACAATCCCTTTTGGAGCTAATGTAGCAGTCAATGGTCGATATAGAGGACAAGCACCACTGACTTTGTCTTTATCGCCTGATGAGGACTACTCTGTCGCTTTTTCAAAAAGTGGCTTTTGTTCTACACAAAGGACAAATCGCCATAAATATTCCGAGGAAAAAACGATTAACCTTTACTTAGCTGCCGTTGTTGGGAGTGTCGTA
>JAYZHY010000025.1:0-8001 GCA_036166115.1 Pseudomonadota bacterium
CCCATTGAATGTATCTTGAATAAGAAAATCCATATAGCTAGTTAGTTGAATTGATTTTTTTCTTAGTTTTCTGAAAGTGGCCTCTTGAAACATATGCAAAGAGGCGATAACTGGAGTCAATGAAAATACAGGAGGATTGCTTACTTGCCACAGATCTGCATCAGCAGCAGGAGAAAATGTGGTTCCCATTTCGAATCGAGTTGATAGATCATTGCTCCACCAGCCAAGCAGTTGTTCCGAGCCATCATTTCCGTGATGTCTTTCATGGATAAAGGCACCGCCAACAGAGCCAGGACCACCATTTAGATATTTATAAGTGCACCATGCTGCAAAATCAGGCCCCCAATCATGCAGTTCTAGCTCTACATTCCCGACAGCGTGAGCCAGGTCTAGGCCTATCTTTATTCCTGAGCTCTTTGCAAGTTGGCACAATTCCTTCATGGGGAGCGTTTGGCCGCTATAGTATTGAATACCTGGAATCAATATTAATGCGATATTTTCTCCTTCTTTGTCTAAGATATTCTTAAGGTCTTCGATATGGAGTTCATCATTTCTCGGGCTCCACTCGATTAAACCATTTTTTGGGTCGAATCCATGTAAGCGGAGTTGCGATTCAGCCGCAAATCTATCTGATGGAAAAGCCGTTGATTCGATGAGTATTTTGAATTTCTTTTTATTTGGACGATAAAATGAGGCCATCAACATATGTAAATTCACGGTTAAGGTGTTCATCGCAATTACTTCACATTCTTTACTGCCAGTTAATTCAGCAAAACCTTCTCTTGCTTGCAGGTGGTATGTTAACCAAGGCCTTTTTGCTTTTGTATGTCCGTGTACTCCATACTTTGACCAATCATTTAACTCTTCTTCAAGGTATTGCTTTGTTGTATTTGGTTGTAACCCAAGAGAGTTTCCGCACAAATACACACATGAGTAACCATTCTTATTTTGAGGTAACAAGAATTTAAATCGATAATGATTTAATGGATCATTTTTATCGAGATCTTGAGCAAATCCTCGTTCATTCTTAAAATTAAAGTTGTTCAATTTTCATAATCCTTACGATTAAGTTTTAGCCACTTTAATGCAGAATCAGCGTATAACCAATTGTTTGTAGCTTTATCCAGTTGCATGTCATGTATCATCTTTCCGGGATTTTCTTCCCCAAGAGGAAAAGGGTAATCACTCCCAAGAGCAATACACTCTGCACCAAATAAATCAATCATATATTGTAGTACAGCCGGTTCATGGACTAGTGAGTCCAAAAAGAACT
This sequence comes from Pseudomonadota bacterium, assembly GCA_036166115.1. Classification (GTDB taxonomy): domain Bacteria; phylum Pseudomonadota; class Gammaproteobacteria; order Steroidobacterales; family Woeseiaceae; genus SP4260. The sequence goes on from JAYZHY010000025.1 coordinate 1,274, forward strand.
TGCCGATATAATCCTTCGGATTATGCTGGTTATGTGTTGCTACAATATCTGGACGTACGTTGTATCCATGCTCTAATCTACCAATAATGCTTGGGAAAGCACCGCCACCGTGAGCAAAAGCAATTCTTAGTTTTGGGAGTCGTTCAAATACTCCCCCAAAAATCAAAGAGCATATTGATAGTGCGGTTTCTGCTGGCATCCCTACAAGCCAGGGTAGCCAATATAAATTCATCCGATCACTGCCTAACATTTGCCATGGGTGCACGAAGATTGAGATATCCATTGCTTCAGCAGCCTCTAAAATTGGAAATATTCTTGGGTCATCCAGGTTCAAGCCATTAATATGTGAGCCAATTTGTATTCCAGCCATTCCTTTTATTCTTTGTATGCGTTCAAGTTCTTTGATTGATAAATCAGCGTCTTGCATTGGAAGTGTGCCCAAGCCAATAAACCTTTTTGGGTGCGTTGTCACTAATTCTGCGATATGGTCATTTAATATCATGGATAGGTCAGCTGTGTCTTTTGGTTTTGCCCAGTAACTGAACATTACCGGAACTGTAGACAATACTTGGACATCTACATTAAAATGATCACATTCTTTTATTCTTGTATCTGGATCCCATGAATTTGAAGTTATATCACGGAAATGTTCGCCATCTATTAGCATTCTTGAGCATCCAGTATCACAATGTTCTAGTTGAACGAAGCCACCGTAACCATATCTTTCTTTAAGATTTGGCCAGTTCTTTGGCAGGATATGCGTATGGATATCAATCTTTAGCATAGCATTGACTAATTACTCTTTGGGCATAATATCGCCACAATTTTTACAGGTTCTATTTTCTTCTGAATTATTAAACCTTTCAAAGACCGGCGGTAATTGACCAACAATATCAGTAATATAGAGGTACTCCTCAAAGATCTTGTTGTCACAGTTATTGCAAAACCACAAGAAACCATCTAGTTCCGTTTCTAGACGTTGGCGCTCTACAACTAGACCAACTGTATCCTTATATCTTTGGGGTGAGTGAGGCACTTCTGGAGGCAATAATAATATTTCTCCTTCTTTAATCGGAATATCGACACGTTTATCATTTTGGATCGTCCTCAATAGCATATCCCCTTCAAGTTGATAGAAAAATTCAGGACCTGGATCATAATGGTAGTCAGTTCTAGTATTCGGGCCGCCAACGACCATGACTATAAAGTCATTATCTTCAAATACTTGTTGATTGTTGACAGGCGGCTTTAGAAGATGACGGTTTTTTTCTATCCATTCTTGGAAGTTGAATGCCATTAGTGACTTCATAGATTTCTCCGCATATATTGGTTGCTTGTTTAATTATTATATGAGATTTTTTGTATTGTGACTTACCTTTATTGTGTTTAATTTGGAGTCTAATTGTATTGCTGTTAATTCTCTACCCCAAACACACCCGCTGTCGAGACAAATAAATTGAGGTTTTACCATTAAACCGAGTGCTGACCAATGACCAAAAATTATACGTGTCTCCTTCCATTTGTGTTTTTTGGGTTTAAACCACGGATTTAGATTTTTATTGTTTTTTGGTATTTTTCCTGTGTGCTTTAATTCTAAGCCATTTTCATTATTAATTGCCCGCATTCTAGTTAAGGTATTAATTATAAAGCGATATCGTGCATAACCATCTAGACTATTCGACCAAAATTTCGGTGTATTTTTGTACATATTCTTTAATAAATCGGCGCATCCATCACTTTTGAGCAGTAATTCTACTTCTTGAGAATATTGTAGCGATTCTTTTATTGACCAATCAGGGAATATTCCCGCATGCACAAGAAGGCAATTCTTCTTTTTATCAAAATGTGTAAGGGGTTTACATCTCAGCCACTGCATTAGCGATTCCCTGTCGGGCGCATCAAGCACTTCTTTTAGTGAGTATGAATTTTCATTTAAATTTATCACTTCAAAGTGAAGCGCAAGCAGATGAAGGTCGTGATTACCTAATACTGTTATTATTGATTGATCTATATCCTTTAAGAATCTTAAGGTTTTTAATGATTGTTCGCCGCGATTAACTAAATCTCCTGTTAGCCATAAACAATCATCTTTAGGATTGAAGTTTAATTTTTCGAGTAAACGTCGCAACGAGTCATAGCAACCTTGAATGTCACCAATTGCGTATGTTGCCAAGATGCATCGCCCGTAATATTTTTAATGAAGTATGCCTGGAACAGCTAATGTGAATGGAGGTATTGGCGCTTCAAAGTTATTGCCATTGTCTTCTATCATACAATATTTACCTTCCATTGCCCCAACAGGTGTTTCTATCACTGTGCCACTAGAATAACGAAATTGTTCGCCTGGATTTAATTTTGGTTGTTTACCCACCACACCATCACCTTTCACTTCTTGTATCTTTCCATTTGAGTCAGTAATTATCCATTGCCTACTCATTAATTGTGCCGGAATCTTTCCATGATTTACTATTGTGATTGTGTAGGAAAAGACATAACGATTTTCTTCAGGTTCTGATTGCTCATATACATAATCAGTATCAACTTTAATATCTATATTTGAATTTCTAAGCATAAATGATCATTGAATTTGTATTTTATTGGATAATTTTGACCAACTTATTATGGGTATCTCTTCTGCTCTTTTAGAAGGGTCTATATTTAATTCTTCTAGCATTTTAGCAGATATAAGCCCTTTCAGTGAATTTCTTAGTGTTTTTCTTCTCTGAGAGAATGCTTGTTTCACTATTTTTGATAAATTTTCTGAATTTTTAATGATAATTTCATTTTTTGGTTTTGATTTAATTTTGACAACCGATGATAGTATTTTTGGTGCGGGTTGAAAGGATGTGTTTGGTACATCAAATAATTGGAGAGTGTCCATATAGGTTCCAAACATTACAGTTAATCTTCCAAAACTTTTTTCACCTGGTTTAGCTGACAATCGATTAGCTACTTCTTTCTGAAGCATTAGGTGTTGGTCTAAAATATTCTCCTTGTGCTCCATCAAGTGAAATAGCAATGGAGTTGAGATATTGTAAGGAAGGTTCCCTATTATTCTTAGTTCCTTTCCTATATCAGAGTAGTGGAAACGTAAAGCATCATCATGGTGGATAGTAATTTTTGGAAATAAGTTAAATTTACTTTTTAACTGAGGTATCAGGTCTCGATCCAATTCAACTGCGTGCAACTCTGCACCTGATTGTGCGATTGGTAGGGTAATGGCACCTTTACCCGGACCGATCTCTATGAAAATATCACTAGACTTTGGATGAATCGAGTTAATAATATTTTGAATAACATGGTTGTCTATTAGAAAATTCTGTCCCAGGCGTTTTTTTGCTCTGTATCTATCAATCATTTATGAGGTCATTTTTATAGCTAGTTCAACTGCATTAATTAGACTGTCTGAATTTGCTTTTCCTTGTCCAGCAATATCAAATGCTGTGCCATGATCAACCGAAACTCTAACAATGGGGAGTCCTAGAGTTATATTGACAGCGTTACCAAATCCGGCATATTTTAAAACCGGGAGGCCTTGATCATGATACATCGCTATGATTACGTCAGTTTTATTTTCTGCATCCAGGAAAGCTGTATCTGCAGATACAGGACCTGTAATATTAAATCCTTGTTGGCGGAACTCTTTGATTACCGGCTCAATAATTGTTTGTTCTTCTAATCCCAAGTAACCTTTTTCTCCGGCATGAGGATTTAATCCGCAAACCAATATCTTAGGGGCTCTTATTTTGAAATATTGTTTTAAGTCCTTGTCAACTGTTTTGATTACTCGGGTTAATTGTTGTTTTGTTATAAGTGAGCTAACTTTTGATAAAGGGATGTGGGTAGTGACAAGCGCTACTCTTAGGTCATTTGCTGAAAGTAACATTACAGGCGTTTCCGTATTTGTTTGTCTTGCTATAAATTCTGTATGTCCGGTGAATTGGATATTAGCTTGATTTATGACTCCTTTATTAACTGGTCCAGTGACCATGGCTCTAAATATACCTTTCATACAGCCTGATACCGCTTGCTTTATTCCATCCAAAAGGATTTGTGAATTATTTGGGTTGGGTTTGCCACAAATTACTTTTGAGTGTAGGGATTGTGGCCAGATATATAGAGAATTCTTTGTTAATTCTTGAGGATCTTTTAGATCTGGTGACCAATCAATAAAACGAATATTTTTTTTTAAGATTCTTGCACGTTCTTGCATTAAGTTTGGGTCTGCAATAATTATAATGTTTTTACTCCACTCTTTATTGACAAGATCGAGACATATTTCTGGTCCAATGCCAGCTGGTTCACCAGCTGTCACTGCAACATAATGTTTACCTAATTTTTGGTTCATGAATTATAAATATAGAAATGATTTAGATTCGTTTATCAACGTAAGCTTCGTCTCTTATCCGACGCAACCAGAGTGCTGATTCATTTGCAACTTTACTGTTTCTTATTTGTTGAATACAGTTTAATTTCTTTAAATCCTCAGTGTTGTCATAAGACCTCCTTCCAGTCACTTCAAGGATATGCCAACCAAATCTAGATTGAAACGGTTCTGAGATTTGACCGATTTCACTGTTGTTAGCTACATTCTCGAATTCTGCAACGAATGTCCCTGGGTTAACCCAACCCATTGAGCCTCCTTCGTCAACTGATCCTGGATCTTCAGATAGTAACGTTGCAATTCCACTGAATTCTTCTCCAGCTAGGATTTGGTTTCGTGCATCTTCGAGTTTTTGTTTTGCTGTAGCGTTGTCTATTATTTGATTGGGAACTACCAGTATATGCCTTACTTCCATTTGCTCTATCTCACTGCGTTCAATTTCTTGTTTCATGTCATTGACTTTTATAATATGAAAGCCACTTACAGATTGAATAGGCTGTGAAAATTCTCCTTGTTTTATTGAACCTATAACATTAGCAAATAAGGTAGGCAATTGGCTCCCTTTTCTCCATCCAAGGAGTCCTTGATTTATACCTGTTTCGCTATCTGAGTATGTGATAGCCATTTCCCCGAATTCAGCTCCCATTTTGAGTTCGTTGATGACATTATTGGCTTCGGACTGAGCCTCTTTAAATTGTTCGGCAGTTGCAGAATCTGGAACTGAGATCAGGATATGCGATAAATTATATTCCGAGTTATTCACAATATTATTTTCTACCACCTCGAGACATTGATTTAATTCTCTTTCTGATGAGTTAATTTGGCCAATTACATCAATCTCTCTAAGTTGTTCTAGTGTTAACTCTTTCCTTAAATCTCGACGAAAGTCACCATAATCTATCTCATCCTTGAGTAGTAATTCTGGTAGTTGTTCGAAGTTGGTATTGTTTTGTTCTGCTATGAGTGAAATAGCATTATTTAGCATTTGATCGGAAACTCTTATGCCCATCCTTTCAGCTCTTTGAAGTTGGATTTCCTCAAGAATAAGTTGTTCCAGAATTTGCTCTTCCATGACACTTTCTTCTGGTAATTCAAATCCATCTTTCTTGGCTCTTGTTTTGATAAGTTTTATTTGAGCTTCAAGCTGGCTATTTAAGACAACACCATCGTTCACGACAGCAATTATTGAATCAATTACTTCTGATTTGTTCTCAATATCTTGTGCAAAAAGATTCGAAATAACAAGAGACCAGACTAAAGAATATATATATTTACCTTTTTTCATAATTTAATTTATTGAATATAATCTGAATATCCAAGGATACCACGTTCTAGTAATTTATTAGCCTTTGTGCCTATACTTGTCATTCCTTTTAGTACAAATTGTATACCAAAAGAATTATCTTCTTGACCATCTCTAGTTGATACATATTGTCTGTATATCATCCGGATTCCCCAGCAACAACTTTCGTATTCTAGGCCATAAAATTGCTCCAAGGTTCTTTTGTCGCGAAGAGAGTAGTTATAGTGACCAAGGAAATTCCATGATTCTGATAATGGCCATGACCAAGATATATTTCCTTGTTCGAGTAGATCTTGTCTGAAACGGTAACCAACGTTTAATAGTTTATTGCTCGATGGTTTGTATTGTAGACGAGCTTGAGATCTTGCTACACCCTCGCGCTTATTATTCCATTGGTGAGAAAAATCTAAATTTAATTTATCGAATACCAAAAAACGTAACTCTGCAATTAAATCAGATGAGGAATCTTGATATAACTCCTGTCCCGGGAGTGAGACAGTTTGTTTTTGCAGATAAAAAGCTTTACCAAGTGTCCCAGAGATAACTTCACGACCAGTTTTGTTATTAGCAATCTTGGAGCTAAAACCAAGGCTGATTTGTTCTGTATCGGCAATTCGGTCAATACCAAGGAAACGATTTTTTTGGAATAATTGAACAATGTTTAAATCTGGTTCAATGGTATCAAATATAGGGAGATTTGATTGCTCTCGATAGGGTGTTTTGAGATATAAGATTCTAGGCTCAAAAGTCTGTATGTGATTTTGAAGATTTCCTAATTTTCTTTCAAAGAATAAACCAGCATCAATGCTTGTAATTGGAATGCTTCTGGATGGATTTGCACTTTGATCTTTACTGAAATTCTTTAATTCATATTGAGTATGTTTCCAAGAAAAAGATGGATTGATATACCACCCATCATTTTTTATAGTCCAATCGATTTGAGGTTCGACATCGATTCGCCATCCAGTTACGCCAAACTCTCTATCAAAATAGACAATCTCACTATCAAGTGATGCTGAGATTCCAAATGGTTTGTATGGT
>JAYZHY010000026.1:0-3913 GCA_036166115.1 Pseudomonadota bacterium
TGGCAGAATCGTTATTCCAACCAACAAAATTGTATAATTAAAAATAAATAATCTTGTAAAGGCGCTGCCATGAGTTACTGGAAGCATTGGAATATTGGCGTTTTCATAATCTTCTTTTTTTGCTATATCCAGCGCCCAAAAGTGTGGTGGAGTCCAAAGAAATATAATTAAGAAAAGAAATAGGGCATTACTATGAACTTCTACGGTTACTGCAGTCCAGCCAAGAACAGGTGGCGCAGCACCAGCTGCTCCACCAATTACAATGTTTTGGGGGGTGGCGCGCTTAAGAAAAACCGTATATATAATTGCGTAACCGACTAGCGAAAGAAAGGTTAAAATAGCAGTCAATGAATTGATAAATATATTGAGAATAGCCATAGAAGCAATACATAAAATTGCTGAAAAAATAAGCGCTTTCTTTTGTGAGAGTTTTCCTTGTGGTAAAGGCCTGGTTTTTGTACGTGACATTTTCATGTCTATTTGTACATCTAAAACATGATTTATAACAGCAGCTGAAGAAGCGCTCAGCCCTATCCCTAAAGCACCAAATATCAGTATATTCAGACTTGGCAATGATGGCGTTGCAAGAAACATACCGACAACTCCACAAAAGACAATTAAATTAACTACACGCGGTTTTGTTAGCTCATAATAGTCGAGCCATGTTGCTTTGTTTTGTTGCATGATCTTTTGCAATTTTATTTACCACGAATTAAATAGGAAGTTTTTGAAATGCTAGTTTAACGTACAATTATATCATCAAATTTAACTGAGCTATGTTATCTGCCAATAACATTCATTAAAAATAAGACTTTTTAATTCTTATAATCAGGAAAATAACTGAAGCCAAGCACATCAAAAACCATTGGGCAGCATAACCATAGTTAGTAGATGGGCTAGTGAATTTTGGCTCCCATTTTCTAATGTATCCGTTATCGTCTGCTGGACTTAATAATAAAATATATGGGAGTGTTTTCTGGTTTAATACATCCTCTATTTCACTAATAGTTGGATATATGCCAATAATTGGCCATGAGGACTTATTTTCAAATGCCTCTGCATCTCTTATTCCTATTTTTGGTAATTTCCCTAGTGACCCTTTTATTGTTAATTTTTTTTCGTGTATTTTTATATTAACCGGTTTTTGTTGTGGCGTGCTTTTTGGAATCCATCCTCGATTCACTAATAACCAGGGAAGAGACGCATTGATTTCAAAAGGGGTAATTATCATATGGCCTAATTGCCCATCTCTTATTATGTTGTCTATAATAATTTGCTTGTTATTTATATATTTTCCTTGTGCTTTAATTTTCTGATATAGCTCAAAATCAGTCATTGTATTTATATGCAAATATTCGTCAGAAAGAACAAATGTCTGTAATGCGCTTTTCTTTTCCTCTGCTCGTTTGAGCTGCCAAATTCCAAGTGAAGCGAAAGAATATATTAAGATCAGTGTCAATAAATAAGGCACTATTGTTTTTATTAAAATATTTATTTCTTTCTTTTGTACCACTATAAATAACCATTTATCTTTTAGTTATCTTGGACGCATCAACGGAGTATTCATTAGGGTTTGGTTGAGCGGTTCCGCTCCAGGCATGACCATAAATAAGCTCCAGTTCAATGTTGAAACGGTTGTTGTTTTTAGATTTTTCCAGATATTTTTTAAACGTATTGAATTTATTCTTACCAGTTAGTCCATGATTTCTATTTCTCAAACAATTTCTTGAGCCGCTAGCTGTTATGTCTTTAAAAAATGCATTTAAATCTTCATATTTTATGATTAACCTGTCTGAATCTAAAATTGGATCAGAAAGGCCGGAGTTTAGTAATTGGTCCCCAATAATATGCATATCAATGAATTTATTAACATGCTCAAAGTTATCTATACTTGACCAAGCTGCCTTTATATTAGCAAAAGAATCTGGTCCAAGTGTCGAAAAAATGAATAAACCATTCTTACTTAAAACACGATTAATTTCATATAAGAAAAAAGACAGATTATTAATCCAAGGCATCAGAAGGTTTGAAAAAATTAAATCTATGGAATCATTTTTAAATGGCAAGATCTCTGCAGATGCTTGGACTTGATTAATATGACGCAATGCTTTGATATTTTTTATAGAGCTTAATAACATTGACCGAGAAATGTCTAAATTTGTTATTTGACAAGCGGGGTAGTTTTTTTCTAAAAATTCGGCGCCTGAACCTAATGCTCCCCCCAAATCGACTGCTTGTTTCGGGGCTATTTTTATGGGCACTAGTCGATCGATTAGATCTTTTCGACAATGACGATGAACAAAATCAAAGTCAGAGAAAGATTTAGCACAATTATCAAATCTTTTTTCGATGTTATTTTGGAAAAATAAAGTGTCTGACATGTTGTAATGATTATTCTTAAGGTCCGTGATAATGGAGCATTATTCCAATAAAAATAGTCATTCCTATGAAATGATTATGGTTAAAAGCTTTAAAACAGCCGTTTCTATCTCGATTTCTAGCGAGCCATTGATGATAAATCATGAGCATGATTGTGGCTATAATTGATAAATTTACCCAAATGTCAAATTTTTCCAAGTAAGACATATAACACAAAAAACAGACCATAAGGGCCTGAAAAATACCGATACAAATTAAATCATAATTTCCAAAAAGTATAGCCGTGGATTTTATATTTAAGTTGAGATCATCATCGCGATCAACCATGGCATAAAACGTGTCATAAATTAATGCCCACAATATTGCAATGCCAAATATCAACCACCCGATAAAAGGGACATGACCCAATTGTGCCGCAAAAGCCATTGGTACTGCCCAGCCGAATGCTATACCAAGAATTAATTGTGGCGCAGATAATATTCTCTTTATAAATGGATAAATTACAGTAATAACAGCACCGAAAAAGGCTAATAACTTGGCCGCATTATTCAAAAAATAGATTAAAGACAACGCAATGACCATCAAAAATAAAAATAAATACATTGCTTTATTTACAGAGATTTTCCCCGATGCAATCGGCCGATCTCGGGTTCTTTTGACATGAGGATCAATCTTTCTATCTGCAAAGTCATTCAAAACACAACCGGCAGACCTCATAACAATGACACCAATTAAAAAAATTATTAATATATCTAATTCTATTTGACCCTTACTAGCTATCCATATAGACCATAGCATTGGCCACATTAACAACCAAATCCCAATAGGCTTGTCTAGCCTCATTAATAATAGATAATCTTTGATTGATGTTTTGTCTTTCATGACCCTTAAAATAAAAACTTAATTATACTTTTCCAAGTCTATTTGAATTTCCTAGCCACCGAAGAATTATTTCGTTTGTATTTCGAGGAAATTTTTCCATTATTTTGGATGCTGTTTTCTGAACGTTCGGCATTAAATGACCATCTCTTGTTAGGTTTGCAATTTTGTACTGAGGAAGTCCTTTCTGTTTTTTTCCTAAAATTTCTCCAGGGCCTCTAAGTTCAAGATCTTTTTGAGCAATAAAAAATCCATCATTCGAGTTTCTTAGGATAGATAAGCGTTTATGTGCAATTGAATTTAATGGTGATTTATAAAGAAGTATGCAATGGCTTTCCGTATTTCCTCGACCAACTCTTCCACGTAATTGATGTAATTGTGATAATCCCATTCTTTCCGCATTTTCTATAACCATTAAGTTGGCATTCGGCGCGTCAACACCAACTTCTATTACCGTAGTTGCAACAAGAAGGTCTATTTTGGCGTTTTTAAATAATCGCATGGTATTTTCTTTGACAGCGCTTTTTTGACGACCGTGAACAAGACCTATTTTGATGGACTTAATTGCATTTTGTAGGTATTTAAAACGCTTTGTTGCTGCATCAGCTTCGATGTTTTCTGATTCATCAATTAATGGGCATACCCAATAGGTTTG
>JAYZHY010000027.1:0-6114 GCA_036166115.1 Pseudomonadota bacterium
GTTTATTTTTAATCAGACATGGGCAGGCAAGTTTTTTATCCGATAATTATGATCAACTCTCCGATACAGGAGAGAATCAAGCTCAAGCTTTGGGGGAGCAATTAACCGCAGATAATATTGTTTTTGATGCTGTGTTTTCTGGTGATCTGGTTAGGCAAGTTGGAACTGCAGAGATTGTTTCGAATGTTTATCAAGATAAGAAACTAAGATTTCCTTTGATTAAAAGAGAGGTTGGTTTAAATGAGTATCCGGCAGAAGAAATTATGACCACACTCGGTAAATATCTAATTGATAACGATACTAATGCGTCTGATCTTTTTAAAAAATGCAATGATGCAGAAGATGAGAGTGATCGGCACAAATATTTCCAAAAGCTTTTTGAGTTAATTCTTGAGGTGTGGGTAAATGGTGACTATGAAGATGTGGGGTTGTCTTCGACTTGGGAAATATGGAGCAATCAAGTCAGAGAAACATTAATGAAGATAATGGAAAATTCTGGAAAAGGTAAATTGATAGCTGTTTTTACTTCAGGAGGTCCAATCGGAGTAAGTGTACAAACTGCACTGAGCGCTCCTGAGATCAAGGCCGCAGAACTAAATTGGCGTATCTATAATTGCTCTGTTACAAAATATACATTCAATAAGTCTCGCTTCTCACTGGATCAATTTAATGACGTTTCGTATTTACCTAATGATTTACTTACATACCGTTAATTTACTGATTCCTTTAACCATTTACTGATGTATCTACCAATCTCATCAGGAGAGTCTTCTTGTAAGAAATGCTTTCCACTTACAGTTACTTCAGTTTGATTTTTCCATGTTCTACAATATTCGCGTTGATCTCCAACCAAAATAGAACCAGGTTCAGCATTGATAAATAATTTTGGTATATCTGAATTTTTAAGCCATTTTGCATATCTTGAAACAATTTCAACCATATTTTTTGGGCTGCCATCAATGGGAATTTCACGAGGCCAACTCAGGGTAGGTCTTCTGTCTTCGCCTGATTTTAGAAATGGTTCACGGTAAACATCCATTTCTTTTTTGCTTAAATTCCTGATAATTGAATTAGGCAATACGCCTTCAATAAATAAATTCTTTTCTAATATTAATTTTTCTCCAGCGTTAGATCGAAAACCCTGGAAAATGTTTCTGGCGAGTTCTGGCCATTCTTCCCATGTCACTGGTCTGACAATGGCTTCCATATAAGCAATTCCTTGTATCGATTTTGGGTTCTGGTAAGCCCAATCAAAACCTAATGCAGAGCCCCAATCATGAACTATCATGGTCACGTTATTCTTTATTCCTAATTTTCCCCAAGTTTTAAAAAGGAAGTCACGATGCTCCTCGTAAAGATAGGTTTTTTCTCCAGGGTTATCTAATTTATCAGAATCACCCATTCCAATTAGGTCAACAGCGATACATCGTCCCTGATTTGCAAGGTGAGGTATGATATTTCGCCAAAGATAAGATGATGTTGGGTTGCCATGCTGAAATACAATAGGGTTTCCTTGGCCTATCTCAACATATGCCATTTTTTTGTTATTAACTTCAATGTACTTTTTTTTAGCTTTTTGTGAATACATGTTTTTAAAAAAAGTTAAGAATAAATTCAATCGTGATTATTATCGCCTACTCTGATAGATTAATGAAGTTCAAGACCTGAGGTCATATTTTTATGAGCACCAATAAACAAAAAAAATATTGGCAAAAAAATCTCAAAATATTATTTCGCTGTATGCTTGTCTGGTTTTTCGCATCTTATGGGACGGGGATCATATTTGTTGATCAATTAAATAATATTAAAATCGGAGGCTTTAAACTTGGCTTTTGGTTTGCCCAGCAAGGCTCCATTTATATTTTCGTGTGTTTGATTTTTTATTACGCTTGGAGCATGAATAAGATCGAGAAAGAATTTGATTTAAACGAGAAAGATTTTAGTTAATGGAATTAAAAGCACTTACATATTTGATTGTAGGGGCGACTTTTGTTCTGTATATAGCGATTGCTGTTTTATCTCGCGCTGAAAGTACAGGCGAATTCTATATTGCAGGAAAAACAGTTTCTCCATTGGCAAATGGTATGGCAACGGCAGCCGATTGGATGAGTGCCGCTTCTTTTATTTCAATGGCAGGATTGATTGCTTTTTCTGGCTATGATGCATCGGTTTATTTGATGGGATGGACAGGAGGGTATGTTTTACTTGCGCTTTTTATTGCTCCCTATTTACGAAAATTTGGGAAATTTACCGTACCTGAATTTATAGGAGAGCGTTATTACTCCAAAACAGCAAAGATTGTAGCTGTATTGTGTTTGATTTTTGTCTCTTTTACTTATGTGGCCGGCCAAATGAGAGGAGTCGGCATTGTTTTTTCAAGATTTCTCGAAGTCGATGTAACTGTAGGGTTACTAATTGGCATGAGCGTGGTTTTTGTCTATGCAGTTTTGGGTGGGATGAAAGGTATAACTTATACGCAAGTGGCACAGTATTGCGTGTTAATTTTTGCTTATACAGTACCAGCAATTTTTATTGAATTGCAGGTGACTGGAAATCCAATACCGCAGTTGGCCTTTGGAGGTAATATCAATGGGACTGATATTAGTTTATTAGGTAAATTAGATGAATTAGTGACTTCACTTGGATTCAATCAATATACCACTGGTTTAAAAAGCAAAGTGGATATCTTTTGTATCACCTTAGCATTGATGGTAGGTACGGCAGGATTACCACATGTTATTGTACGATTTTTTACTGTTCCTACGGTAAAAGATGCTAGAACCTCAGCAGGTTTTGCCCTCTTATTCATAGCGATACTATACACAACTGCGCCTGCAGTTGGCTCAATGGCTAGATACAATTTAATTAATACTGTCCAGCACGGAGAAGTTGGTTCACCTCAAGGTAACCTTTTGTATGCCGATCGACCTGATTGGATGATTAGGTGGCAAAAGACTGGTTTGGTTGAATTTGAAGACATGAACAATGATGGAAGAATTCAGTTTTACAATGACAAAAATCCAGATTACGAGAGCCAAGCCTCAAAATTTGGTTGGTCAGGAAATGAGTTAAAAGTTGATCGAGATATTATGGTGTTAGCAAACCCTGAAATTGCTGGCTTACCGAATTGGGTTATTGCGTTAGTAGCTGCTGGAGGCATAGCTGCGGCATTATCGACGGCTGCAGGCTTATTACTGGTGATCTCGTCCTCAATTTCTCATGACATAGTGAAAGGCATATTTTTTCCAAGAATTTCCGAAAAAAAAGAGTTACTTGCAGGCAGGATTGCCGCAGCCATTGCTATAGTTATTGCGGGTTATTTGGGTTTTGACCCACCTGGCTGGGTTGCTGAAGTGGTAGCTTTTGCCTTTGGCTTAGCTGCTGCCTCTTTATTTCCTGCGATATTTTTAGGGATTTTCTATAAAAGAATAAATAAGTTTGGTGCTATCGCAGGCATGTTAACTGGATTATTTTTTACTTATGGTTACATTGAATATTTTAAAGGTTTGTTTCTTAAGGTTATTGGCTCACCTTGGGGTGAAAATCTCCCGGCAAACTGGTTATTTGGAATTTCACCAGAAGGAATTGGTGTGATAGGTATGTTTTTGAATTTTATGGTAGCAATAACAGTGTCATATATGACTGCCAAACCTCCACAGAGTATTGTTGATTTGGTTGATAATATTCGCATTCCAAGATCTGAGTAGGATGGATTTTTATTTTCCTTTAATTGCTATTTTTAATGCATCAAGTCCGTCATTCATCTTTTTGCGACCGTACCCGATCCTAAAATGATTGCTTGGTGAGATCCCAACTTTTGATTCATAGACACTTGCGGGTAAAAGCATAATACTGTGTTTCTTGATTAGTTGTTCACAAAATACACTTACTCCTTCTTTCCCTAGATATTTTGGATAACCAATGCATCCCCCATCTGGTTCTTTCCATTCAAATAATGAGCTATTTTCGTGAAAGAAAAGATTTAGTATTTTTAGATTTTCATTAATTATTTTTCGGTTGCGTGCTAGGATTTTTTCTCCTGATTTTAATGCTATAACTGCAAGAAATTCACTAGGTGATGAATTGCAGATTGATAAATAATGTTTCATTTTTTCCATTTTCTCGAGTAATTCAAGATCTTGTGTTGCTATCCAACCGATACGCAAACCAGGCAATCCATATGCTTTTGACATAACATTCAAAGATAGTCCTTTTTCATATATATCAGCAACTTGCGGTAATCTTATGTTTTTATTTCTCTCCATGAGTCGGTATACTTCATCACTAAATAGATAGATTTCATGCTTTCTGGCAATCTCAATCAATGTATTTAATGTTTGAATTGAAATGACTTTACCTGTTGGGTTATGGGGAAAGTTTATAGAGATTAACCGGGTGTTTTTTTGGATTGCGTCTTGTATCTTATCTAAATCAAGATTCCAATCATTTTTCTCATCAAGAGTAATTCCGGTAACATTGCAGAGTGCATTTGGAATTGTTTCGGAGGATTGATAATTTGGGGTAATAACGATAGCGTGGTCCTCTTTTTGAAGTATACAATGCATAGCTGTATAGATGCCTTCTTCCGCTCCAGCAAAAGCCAATATATTTTTTGGAGATAATTGTTTATAAGTATCTGCTATTGCATATCTCAGTTCTGGAGTGCCAAAAGTTTCGATGTATTTGAATGTTAAGTTATCCCATCTTTCTCGATCTTCTTGTGTGCCTAATTTTAATAATTCTCTAAGTGACATCGTTTCCATATCAGATGCACACATATGATGTTTGACATTAAATTCCCATTTTGAGAAAAATGTTTCAAGTTTAAAATCAGGAAGCATGAGCTTGATATTCTCCATTAATTTTCATGAATACACTATTTTGACAGATTCGATTAATATTTTCCTGTTAGAATAAATTCATGGTTAACTTTATTTTGACTGATTTGAGCTTACAATTATCAGTCTTATAAAAAACGTTACTCAAATCAGGGGGAATCATGTCAGCAGTATTTCTAAATCTTGTTATTTTTTCACTCTTAGTTTTCTTAATCGCTCGTCAAGTTAGATCAGGAATGAGTCTATCAAGACAAATCTTAATTGGTTTATTTTGTGGTGTGATTTTTGGGTTAGGACTTCAGTTTATATATACAGAAAATAGTGAAGTAATTAAAAATACACTTGTTTGGACAAATGTAATTGGTTCAAGTTATGTGAATTTACTGCGTATGATAATTATGCCATTGGTATTGACAATGATGGTTGCTGCTGTAGTGAAGATGAGAGATGTGACTTCGCTTGGGAAGGTTGGATTTTCAGTGGTAGGAATCTTATTGGGCACTACTATGTTAGCTGCATTGGTGGGCATTGGTATTTCAAATATATTTGGGCTCTCAATGGATGGCTTAACTGAAGGTGCAAGAGAATTATCCAGAGCTGATTCATTAGTCAATCGTCAAGAATCAATTGCTAGTTTAGGATTGGCCGATATGTTAGTTAGATTTATCCCATCGAACATATTTTCTGATTTAACTGGGGCAAGGCCAACATCGGTAATCGCTGTTGTAATTTTTGGAATTCTTTTTGGTATTGCGGCTTTATTGGTAGCAAGAGACGATCAGGAAAAAGCTTTGCCAATTATAACTTTTGTCGAAACGATTCAAGCAATTATCATGAAACTTGTTCGAATGATCATGCTGTTGACTCCATACGGTATTTTGGCATTAATGACTAAAGTGGTTGCCGGCTCTAGCGCAGGAGACATTCTTAACTTGATTAATTTTGTTTTGGCTTCTTATGTGGCGATTGCGATCATGTTTGTTGTCCATGCAATGATACTTAGAATGAATGGAGTGAATGTTATCAATTATTATAAGATGATATGGCCAGTACTAACCTTCGCATTTACATCCAGAAGTTCTGCAGCCACGATTCCTTTAAACGTGGAAACACAAGTGGACAAATTAAATGTTCCTCAATCAGTAGCTAATCTGGCCGCTTCTCTTGGCGCAACTATTGGGCAAAATGGCTGTGCTGGCATTTATCCTGCCATGCTTGCGGCGATGATTGCACCATCCATGGGAATTAATCCCTGGGATCCGATGTTTATTCTTTC
>JAYZHY010000028.1:0-17317 GCA_036166115.1 Pseudomonadota bacterium
AATGAAGAAGTTAACGCATTTGGTGAGAATTTAAATCATCAAAAAGTAAATCTAAGATATGAAATTATTGGCACACCAATTATAAATAAGTCAGTTGGTGTAAATATACACATAGGAATTGATGAGCCCGCTCAGGATATTGTCTTGTATTATCGGATAAATGCAGAAGATGACCTCAGGTTTGGTGACAATCAAATAAAAAAAGTAAATTTACTGCCATTGTCTGATGGAAGTTACCCTCTGCAGCAGGTGGTTGTGATTCCGAAGCGAGAAGGTCGTGTCTTTTTGGTGGTATCGGCAGATATTGAATCAAACAAACACATCGATTCTACATCAATGGCCATTCCAATCGATGTGATATCAAACTCTAAAGTCGATTGAAATGATGGTTTTATTTCTTTCTTGACTCAAAACCATATACTGATTTTATCTCAAGAAACTCTTCCATTCCGAATTTACCCCATTCGCGACCATTTCCGGATTGTTTATATCCACCAAAAGGGGCCATCGAATCGAGAGGCGCACCATTAATATGTACCATCCCAGTTCTTAGCTTGGATGCAACTGAACGAGCATGCTCTAGATTTCCGGAGCTGACATAGCCAGCAAGGCCATATGGGGTATCGTTCGCAATTTTGATGGCTTCGTTTTCATCTTTATATGGAATAATAGATAAGACCGGACCAAATATCTCTTCAGAGGCAATTGTCATATCGTTATCAACATGACTGAACACTGTTGGTTTGACGTAATAGCCGGAATTTTCAGGGTCAGGTTTTCCAGTACCACCAGCTACTAAATTAGCCCCTTCATCGATACCAACTTGGATGAGATTTTGAATTTTCTCCCATTGAGCAAAAGATACAACAGGACCAATAGTGGTAGATTCATCATTAGGGTTTCCTGCGATTGTGGTACTAGCCACTTGGCTTGCAATGGCTGCCGCTTGATCCATTTTTTCTTCTGGCACAAGCATTCTTGTAGGGGCATTACAAGATTGGCCACTGTTACTGAAACAACTGCTTGTGCCACGTGCCACCGCCTTTTCAAAATCAGCATCATCAAGAATAATGTTAGCGGATTTTCCTCCTAATTCTTGAGCTACTCTTTTTACACTGGGAGCTGCGTTTTGTGCCACAGAAATCCCGGCTCTGGTTGAGCCGGTAAATGAAACCATTGAAATTCCAGGATGACCGCTCAAAGCTGTTCCAACAGTTGGGCCATCCCCATTAATTAAGTTAAATACACCTTTAGGTACTCCAGCTTCATGCAGTACTTCGGTGAATAACATTGCATTAAAAGGAGCTATTTCACTAGGTTTAAGGATCATACTGCATCCAGCAGCCAATGCTGGAGCAACTTTGAGAGCAATTTGACTTATTGGCCAATTCCATGGGGTGATCATGGCACAAGTACCAATCGCCTCTTTTGCAACACAAGTTGTGCCAATCATTTCTTGAAATTCAAAATTTCTTAATACCTCAATTATCGCTTTAAATTGCTGCGGTCCACTTTCTGCTTGGGCATTTAGAGCAAGGCTCCAAGGAGCACCCATTTCTTCCATGATGGCTTCAGCTATATCTTTATTTCGCCTAATGAGAATTGTAAGAATTGATTGCAATAATTCTATTCGTTCTTCTTTTGAGGTTATAGAAAAAGAATTAAAAGCGATATTTGCAGCAGAAACAGCTTTATCGACATCTTCGGTGCTGCCTAAGCTAATTTGACCGCAAACATTACCGCTTGCAGGATTGTATACCTCCATTGTATTAGGCGTGACTGGATCAATCCACTCACCGTTTATATAAAACTGAAGCATATCTCGCATTTTTAATTACTCCTAAGTCAATATTAAATTAAATTATGTATATAAATTCTGTTTATTCATAAGCCAATCAACCGTATTAATTTAGCAGAATATTCAGTAACTTTTTTCAATTATATGTAATATGTTTATCTAATTGTATATTTCTAAATATTATTATGATTAACAAAACAGAACTCTTTATTGGTATACGATATTTAAGTTCAAAAAAACGTAATGGTTTTGTTTCATTTATAACTGCAGTATCTCTCCTTGGTGTAGCGCTTGGCGTGGCGTCTTTGATTGTCATCCTTTCCGTAATGAATGGTTTCGAATATGAACTGAGAGATCGTCTTCTGAGTATGTCTGCTCACGGTTATATCACCAATGCAGAAGAAAGCATTATAGATTGGGAACCTGTGTATCAAAAAATAATCAAAGACGATGATGTTATTTCTGTTTCCCCAATTCTTACTTTTGAAGGAATGTTACGTAACGGAAGAAATAGTCAAGGAGTGAGAGTCAATGCAATTATTCCGGATTACGAAAATAAAGCATTCGAAAATAAAGTAAATTTTTTGGCCGGTGACTTATCAGTGCTGAAGCCAGATTCTAATGCAATATTGCTAGGCAGAAGTCTGGCGATGATGCTTAATGTGAAACTAAAGGACAACTTGATTCTGTTGGTTCCTATCCTTAATGATGGTGTTATTGAGCCGGTGCTTGGTCGTTTTAATGTCCAAGGATTCTTTGAAGCTGGAATT
Organism: Pseudomonadota bacterium; assembly: GCA_036166115.1. Classification (GTDB taxonomy): domain Bacteria; phylum Pseudomonadota; class Gammaproteobacteria; order Steroidobacterales; family Woeseiaceae; genus SP4260. Next base: position 2,569 of record JAYZHY010000028.1, read on the forward strand.
AATGAGCATGATTCTATGTTAGCTTTAGTTAATATTACAGATGCTCAAAAACTTATTTCAAGTGACAGTATTTCATTGTTGCGTTTTATTACAGAAGATCCAATGTTGGCACCAATTGTTTCGAATAGACTATCCAAAGATTTAGGGGGCAATTATTTTAGTGTTGATTGGACGGAAGAAAATTCAGCTTACTTTGGTGCTATTAAACTAGAAAAGATGATGATGTCATTAATGTTAGCACTTGTTATTGGAGTGGCGGCATTCAATATAATTGCTAGCTTAACAATGGTAGTTACCGAGAAAAAAGGCGATATAGCTGTCCTTAGAACACTTGGTATGAGTACCAAAGGAATTAAAAGTATATTTTCTCTACAAGGTATTTTGATTGGGCTGATGGGCGTAGTGTTAGGCGTTTTTTTTGGTTGTTTGATAGCGGTGAATGTGCCTGAATGGGTACCTATAATTGAACGCTTCTTTGGCTTCCAAATCATGCCCGGTGATGTCTTTTATGTTACAGCGATACCTTCAGTTTTATTGGTAAGAGATGTCTTTTTGGTAGCTTTAACGGCGTGTTTGGTGACATCGTTTGCCACATCTTTTCCGGCCAAACGTGCTACTCATGTTGATCCAGCAATAGCCTTGAGGTACGAGTAATTTATGCGTACAAAATATATTTTTTGGTTTGCAGGAAGGTATTTACTGTCTCGAAGCAGTAATAGTTTTATATCTTTAATATCATGGATATCCATGCTTGGTATTATGGTTGCGGTTGCAGTTCTAATAATTGTTTTATCAGTAGTGAATGGATTTGAAGAAGAGCTTGAAACAAAACTTCTTATTATGTCGGGGCACGCAAATATTGAACACCCAAGTAGGCAATTGAGTCAATGGCCTTCTTATGCAGACATTGCCGAGGACAATAAGCGAGTCATTGCTGCTTCTCCTTATTTGAATGGTCAGGGCATGATTATCTCTGGAGAAAAGATCAGTAGCGTAGTCATTCATGGCATTGACCCCAGCCTTGAAAGTAAAACATCTGAGTTTTCTAAATTGATGCAAGTTGGTAATTTATCTGAAATGAAGGATGGTACCTATAGCATTATTTTAGGTATTGATTTAGCGAAGAGTTTGAATATCTCTGTAGGGGAGAAGGTTAGTTTAAATTTAGTTGAAGGCATCTCTACTCCTTTGGGTGTTTTTCCCCGAACAAAAGAATTTAGGGTTATAGGAATTTTTCGGGCCGGAATGAATGAATACGATAGAAATCTCGTTTTTATCAATATAGGCGACGCACAAAGATTGATGAGAATGAAAGATTTCGTTTCTGGTATCAGGCTTTCATTGACTGACGTATATGCCGCCAACGAGATAGCCAGAGAAGTAGCTCTTTCTTCTGGCGGCGGACTGATAGTAAGAGATTGGACACAAAGACATGTAAATTTCTTCCGTTCTATAAAAATAACAAAATCTATATTGTTTGTGATTCTCTTGTCAGTTATTGCAGTTGCTGCATTTAATATTGTTTCTACTTTAGTAATGGCGGTTAAAGATAAACAATCTGATATAGCAATTTTGAGAACTTCCGGAAGTTCATCGATGGCAGTCCTAAAGATCTTTGTTGTTCAAGGTTTTTTAATAGGTCTGTTAGGTTCAGTATTGGGTGTATTACTGGGTATTTTTGTTACTCTGAATCTTGAGTCATTGGTATCTGCTATTGAGTCAATATTTAATATAAAAGTACTGGCGTCCGAAGTATATTTTATCAGTGATGTACCAGCAGATTTAAGGATAGAAGATATAATGATGGTCTCTTCGATTGCTTTCCTGTTGGCTATAATAGCTACTATTTATCCGGCATGGAGTGCATCAAAAATTTTACCATCAGAGGCATTAAGACATGAGCAATGACGATCAGAATACTTCTCAAAGAGATCCGGTTCTAGTCTGTGAAGCGATTACGAAAACTTTTAAAGACAGCCAGAAAGATTTAGAGGTGCTATCTGGGTTATCTTTATCTATTCATCCAGGTGAGAGGGTGGCAATAATTGGTGCATCCGGCTCTGGCAAAACAACACTTCTGCAAATAATGGGCGGACTGGATATTCCGACTTCTGGAAAAATTATGATTAATGGTCAACTTATAAATAAAACGACCGAAGCGGAGAAATGCAAGATCAGAAATGAATATCTTGGATTTGTTTATCAATTTCATCATCTTCTTGCAGAATTTACAGCTCAAGAAAATGTGGCCATGCCTTTATTGATAAGAGGCGTAGATAAATATATCGCAATGAAAGATGCACATCACTTACTGGGAAAAGTTGGTCTTGAGGAGAGGTTAACACATAAGCCATCAGAGTTATCGGGCGGTGAACGTCAGAGGGCAGCAGTAGCTAGAGCATTGATAACCAAACCAAGAATTATATTAGCCGATGAGCCGACTGGAAACCTAGATAGCGGTAATGGTGAATACGTTATGCAATTGATGTTGGAATTACACCGAGAATTCAAAACAAGTTTAGTGATTGTGACTCATGATTTAAATATTGCAAAAAAAATGGATAGAACGTTGCAGTTGAAAGATGGGTTGTTGATCTGAATGATGTGTTATGTGCTTTGAGAAGTCGCATAACGCTCATGTCATAGTTCCCCATATACCAGATGACCATTAAATAGAGTCGCCGTTACCTTGGTTTCATTGATTTTATGTGTTGGGATCTCAAATAAGTTATCTTCTAAAATTACTAAATCGGCTTGCTTACCTACTTCAATAGAACCCACTAAGTGATCTAAGAAGTTAACGTAGGCGCCATTCAAAGTATAAGCTTTAATAGCAGACGCGAGATCGATTTCTTCGTTCTCTCCCAATGGTATTTCAGTTAAACCATTTGGCTCAAGCCGAGAAACTGCAGCCTCAATTCCATCAAGTGGGTTGACTGAAGTAACATACCAGTCGCTTCCAAAACCAATTTTTGCGCCAGTACGTTGTACACTTCCAATTGGGTAAAGCCATCGACTTCTCTTTTTTCCAATTTTTGACCAAGTATGTTCAGTTATGTATTCATCTTGTATGGCCCAGAGAGGCTGGAAATTAGCAACCACATCAAGCTCTTTGAATCTTGATATATCTTTTTCTTGGAAGACTTGTATGTGGGATATGTGATGACGACTATCTCTAATGCCGTTTATATTCCTAGCCTTCTCTAAAGCGTCAAATGAAACTTGAATAGCACGATCTCCAATTGCATGAAAATGAATTTGAAAATTTTGGGCATCTAAAGCAGTAATTGCTTGGTTGAGTGCTTCGGGCGTATTTTGTAATTCACCTCGAAAGCTGTCTTTTCTGTCAGAATATGGCTCTATCATTGCGGCAGTGTAGGTTTCAATAACTCCGTCTTGCCATATCTTGATAGCTGTTGCTTGGATATTTTTGCTTTCTTTTTGTTGTTCTCTTATTTTTATAAATCTATCAAGTTGAAAACTAAGCGGTTGAGCGTTTTTCCATAACATAGCCAATACAACATGAAGATTTAATTCATTTTTGGATTCTAAGTGATTGTATGCATCTAACCCATAATATGGATCCCCTGGGTCCAATTTTAGTATTGCATCTTGCACCCCAGTTATACCTAGACTGTGGAAGAGGTCTCTTGAAAAAATTAAACCTGCGATTAATTCTTTTTGGGTTAACTGTGGGTGATTATCCATCACCATCATCATTGCACTGTCTTCATGCAGGAGACCAGTTGGTTCATGAGAGTTGGGGTATCTCTCAATTGTTCCATTTTTCGGATCAATAGTATTTTTGTTTATTTTGGCGATTTCAAGTGCTTTGCTGTTAACCCATAGTGAATGCCCGTCGGAACTTTTTAATGAAACCGGTCGATCTGGTATTATTGTATCAAGCAGGCTTTTATCTGGCAGCATGGAGGCCGAAAAGTTGTCAACCGACCAACCTCCGCCAAGGACCCATTCACTGTTTTTGTTGCTACGCGCGCACGACTTAATTTCTGAGAGAAGCTTATCAATGCCTTTTATATCGCTTAAATTACATTGGAGGTAAGTAACGCCGCCATGAACAGGGTGAACATGAATATCATGAAATCCAGGCAGCATCATTTTTCCATTTAAGTTTACAGTTTTGGTTTGACTGTTTTTAAACTTGAGTGCTTCTTGGTCACTGCCGACATGTATGATCTTTCCTTCCTTGATTACAATCGCTGATGCCCAGGGCTGCTTTTCATTGACTGTGTAGATTTTACCATTTGTAAACACAAGCGTTTTGTTGGCTTGTGGATCGTTTTGCTTTTCGCAAGCCAAAAGGAATGTTGATATTATGATCAGTAAGTAGAGGTGTTTATTTTGCATATAGAGTTGCCATCGAAATTAATATTTAGTGTAAAGTGTATACAATAAATTCAGTCATATTAGAATAATAAGGATTATATGCTTAATAAATTCGGTATTCTTTGTTTTTTATTTTATTCTCACGCAATCCATGCAGAGTCATACAGTATCGGACCTGGATTAAATTCCCAAGAACAATTACAGGAATTAATGATACTTGCAAGGCCAGGCGATACCATCCAATTACAAGAGGGTGTTTATGAGTTCTCCGATGGCCTTTCTCTTACTCAAAATGAGGTATCCATCAAAGGTGCTGGAATGCACAAAACTGTTTTGGATTTTTCTGGGCAAATGTCTGGCGCCCAAGGCCTTTTGGTTACTTCAGATAATGTGGTTTTAAAAGATTTTGCAATAATCAACACCAAAGGAGATGCGTTGAAGGTCATTGGGGTGGATGGTATCTATATGGTGAACTTGCGAACTGAATGGACAAATGGGCCGGATACCAATAACGGAGCTTATGGTCTGTATCCAGTGCAATCAAGAAATGTATATATCAATGGTTGTATAGCAATTGGAGCATCCGATGCAGGCATCTACGTTGGACAGTCAGAGAATATAATAGTTAGTAATAATATTGCACAATATAATGTAGCAGGTATAGAAATTGAAAATTCTTACTATGCTGATGTCTTTGATAATGATGTATCTCTTAATACCGGCGGTATATTGGTATTTGATTTGCCAGATCTACCTCAACAAGGTGGCCATAATATTAGAGTTTTTCGAAATCAATCCATTAATAATAACACCGATAACTTCGCTCCCAAGGGAAATATTGTGGCAACCGTACCCAGAGGAACGGGAATGTTGGTTTTAGCTAATTCTACTGTTGAAATTTTTGATAATGAGATTCATGATAACGGTTCGATTAATCTAGGCATTGTCAGTTATTTTGAGGAGACAGATGATCCTGATTATTATCCACATCCTCGCTCCATTTATATACATAACAACAACTTTGGTAATTCTGGATATAACCCTGACATCGATACCAATGAAATGGCGAAAACATTAGCTTCGCTTGCTAAAGGGGATATGCCAGATATATTTTGGGATGGCATTCTACCGATACAGCAAATGATATTCGGTCAGCCGCCAGAAGAAAAAATTGTTCTTGGAGATAACGGCAATGCCTCATTTCTTGCTATTAAACCAATACAATTTCTATTGCCATTTTTTAATCCAGTTAACAGGAATTACATTGAATATCAGACTGGAGGTAAGTCATTGGATGAGGTCAAATTTAAAATTCCTTGGGAGAGACTTAATTGACTCAAAGCTTACTTGTAGAGATTTATAAGAAAAGTATATCTCTAAAGTTTTTTGTTGTGATCTCTCTATTGCTTCTTGAAAATGCCAGTGCGGTTGTTAACGATGTTGCTATTCAGTCCGAGCAACTGCCAAAGAAATTATCTGAATTTGGTTTTTTTGAGAATCCTATTAAGCAAATTCCTGCAAAGAACGTTATACATTATGAGTTAATTTCTCCTTTATTTTCGGATTACGCGAGAAAGAAACGTTTTGTTTATGTACCTATTGGCAAAAAGGCCACTCATAGAACTGATTCGGTGTATCAATTTCCAATTGGCACAGCATTGATAAAGACTTTTTATTATATGGATGATGAGCGAAAAAAAGAACCTAAGGTTCAATTACTCGAAACGAGAGTTTTATTGAGAAAAGCAAATGGTTGGGATGCGGCCAGTTATGTTTGGGATAACGTTACAAAAGATGCGGAATTAAAAATTGCAGGCAAAGCGATTGATTCATCTTGGATTAATACAAATGGCGAGCTAATGAATGTTCGTTATCGAGTGCCAAATCAAAATCAATGTCAAGAATGCCATGAATCCAACAATGAAATTATCCCAATTGGGCCGAAAGCAAGAAATTTGAATAAAAAAATATTCTATCCCGATTTGGATGCAGAGTTGAATCAATTGCAATATTGGTCAAATAGAGGAATTATTGATGCACATTCAGGCTCTATGAAAAGAGTTGCGGCGTGGAATGATGCAGGTATGGATTTGGAAGAAAGAGCAAGAGCTTATTTGGCTATCAATTGTGGCCATTGTCACAGTCCAACTGGGAATGCCGCATCAAGCGGTCTTTACCTTAATCTCACCGAAGATCGCCCCAAACAATTAGGCGTATTAAAAAAGCCTGTTGCCGCCGGAAGGGGCAGCGGAGATAAGTTGTATTCCATCGTGCCAGGTAAACCAGAAGATTCAATTTTGTTGTACAGAATGCAATCAACCGATCCAGGCGTAATGATGCCAGAATCTGGGAGGGCACTTAATCATAAAGAGGGTATTGACTTAATCGCTAACTGGATAAAATCATTAAATTAGAGATTAATAAGTATAATGAAAATTCTCTGAGCTATATTCAAGATTTAAGTCTGTATCAATTATAACTCCATTTTCTTGAACATATTGATCCCAGTATTTAATCATCTCCTTTAATTTGGTATCGTGAATTTCTGATATATCATTACTTTCAAAAGGATCATTACTTAAATTATAAAGTTCCCATCCATCTTTTCCGTATGGTTTCTCATTCCAAACAAGCTTCCAATCACCATGCTTAAGAGCTTTTCTATTAAATAGCTCCCAACCCATAGCATAATCTTGATTGTGAACATCTTGTTGCTTTGCTTTCAGAAATGGGAGTAGAGATTCACCTTTCATTGGAGAGATTGTTCTTCCATTGTAACTTTCACCTGGATGCCCGATTCCAGCAATTTCTAGGAGAGTCGGTGTGATATCCATTACACTGGAAAAAGCATTACTAATTTTAGATTGGTGATCAAATTTTGGATATGAAATTATGGCAGGTGACCTTATTCCACCATCTGTAGTAAAACCTTTAAAGATTCTAAAAGGTGTAGAGCTCACCTCAGCCCACCTCGGCCCATAACCAATGAACGAATTTCCTCTACCCATATTCTGAATACTGTTATCGAAATTAGCGGGTATCCATTCTTCATTATTTAATATAATTTGAGGGTCATTACCTTCTGCTCCATTATCTGACATGAAGATCACTATAGTATTAGAGAGTTCTCCAATATCACTTAATTTTTTTATTAAACGGCCAATATGATGATCTAGAGCTTCCACCATACCGGCATATACCTGCATTCTTTTTACTTCTTTTGTTTTTATTTCTTCACTAAGGCTTTCCCATCTAGGCCATAATTCTGAAGTTATAGGTTCTGTGGGAAAGTTTAGGATTTCAAGTTCTTTTATTTTCTTTATTCGATTATTACGAGTTTCCTCATATCCTTTTTCATATATACCTTCGTATTTTTTAATGAATTTATCTGGGGCTTGAAGCGGCCAGTGAGGCGCAGTATATGAAGCAAAAGCAAAAAATGGTTTAGGTTCTTTACTGTTTTTATTATTCTCAATGTATTGAATGAGTTTATCCGTGAAAAATTCTGATGAATAAAAATTCTCTGGTAGGTCTACAGAAATACCATTTTCTCGATACGGCGCTTTATCTACTATATTTGGGTCAGTTCCAACTGCTCTAATTTGTTGGAAATGATTGGCTGCCCCTACAGGCAACACAAAAACATCTTGAAATCCTCTAGATTCAGGGCCAAGCTCAATTGTGCTTCCAAGGTGCCATTTTCCAGACATCATAGTTCTGTACCCTGAATCCTTTAAAAGTGTTGCTGCTGTTACTACTCGGTTATTCAGATAACCCTCATAACCTTGTTTTCCTCTTTGATTCGGACCAGTTTCTTCTTGCATATTTCCTAATCCAGCAAGATGACTATCAGTTCCTGTAAGTAACATCGACCTTGTAGGAGAACACGTTGGCGCAACGTGGAAATTAGTTAGACGGAGGCCTGAAGACGCAAGTTTGTCTAAATTAGGGGTTGCTATTTCTCCACCAAATGAGCCGATATCAGACCAACCTAGATCATCTGCTACTATTAAAAGGATATTAGGGCGCTTTGACTCTAGATTATCCTCTGCAATAGTAGGACTGACCAAAGACAATGAGTAAATCAGAGTAAAGCAAACAATAGATTTAATATTAAAGAATAAGGATTTCATGGGTTTACACATAATGAATTGTTTAAAAAAATTACTGACATTAAAAATTACATCTAGGTAAGATTATAATAACAGAAATATATTTTATAAATTTGCATAATTTACAGACAACACAATTTTTTTAAGAGGGAGTGATGGTTGACATAAAGAGTTCAATTGAGGATGGCGTTGAAACGTTTGAAGCCGAGATAAATGGAGAAAAGATTAGGTGGGACAGTGGGTTAACCTACAATTCACACCTTAAGATCGAGCGTCTGCTGTCTTCACAAACACCTGTTTCGGATAAGCCGGATGAAATGTTATTTATCATTGTTCATCAGTCAATGGAATTGTGGCTGAAGTTGTGTTTGCATGAAGTATCCATAATTTTAGATCATATTAAACAAGACCAAGTCACCAGATCTTTCAAAACATTTGATCGAATTACTGCTATTCAAAGACACATGATTCAGTCTTGGGAAATTCTTGCAACATTGACACCGCATGACTTTTTAACCTTTAGGGATTATTTACGTAAAGCATCAGGATTCCAGTCATACCAGTATCGAGAACTTGAATTTTTACTAGGCAACAAGAATGCAGATCTAATTATCATTCATAAGGAAAATAAGCCCATTTACAAGCATTTGTTAAAAGTGTTAAATGCCCCTTCATTGTATGATGAATTATTAAGTTTATTATCAAGAAAGGGTTTTGATATTCCATCAGCTGCTCTAAAAAGGGATTGGTCTAAACCCTATGAACCATCAGAGGCCATAGAGAAGATTTGGTGTGTGATATATGAGTCACCTGAGAAGTATTGGGATTTATATATGCTAGCCGAAAGAGTGACTGCCATAGAATACTATTTTCAGGAATGGCGATTTAAACATATGAAGACCGTCTCACGAGTCATTGGAAATAAGATTGGAACAGGAGGTTCCGCTGGCGTGAATTACTTAACAAAGGCATTAAATTTGTGTTTCTTTCCGGAATTATGGTCAATGCGAACCATGATGGTAACCGATAAACCTGGATCAACTTTCTAGGTTTATTTTTATTTCAATTGAAAAACAATCATGATTAAAGACGAGCTTATAAAACTTGATGATGATGATCCATTGCGGTCTTATCGCGATGAATTTTATATACCTGAGGATACTATCTATTTTGATGGCAATTCACTTGGAATGGCGCCAAAGGAAACTCAAAGTAGGATGGCACAGGTGATTGAAAATGAATGGGGTCAAGGATTAATCAGGTCATGGATGGATAATGATTGGGGGATTGCAGGACAAAGAATAGGTAACAAAATCGCCCATTTAATAGGTGCTAATGAAGGTGAGGTAATCGCAGCAGATTCAACATCGGTCAATATCTTTAAATTGATAGCGGCTGCCATAGAATGCAATCCAGGGCGTCAGACTATTTTAACCATCGAAGATAACTTTCCAACTGATTTGTACATGATACAAGGTTTGGAGAATTTTTCTCCAGAAAGAATTAAAACCAAAATAGTGCCTGAGAAACGATTACTTGATGAACTGGATGACTCTGTGGCGGCGTTACTTATTACCGAAGTGAATTATAAGACTGGTGAGATCGCTGATATGTCAAGTATTACTCAAAAGGCACATGAGAAAGGAATCCTTGTTATATGGGATCTCAGCCATAGCGCAGGCTCAATTCCCGTGTTCTTGAATGATTGCTCAGTTGATTTTGCAGTCGGATGTGGCTATAAGTTTCTAAATGGTGGTCCTGGAGCACCGGCGTATCTGTTTGTTGCAAAGCGACACCAAGAAAAAATTAATCCAATTCTGTCGGGATGGATGGGTCATGATGATCCATTCTCTTTTGTTAGCAGATATAGTCCTGCAAAGGGTATCAACCGATTCCTTTGTGGTACACCCCCTTTACTAGGATTGATTGCACTTGAGTGTGGTGTGGATATTATTATAAAAGCCAATCTTAACGTATTAAGAAAAAAAGCAATGAATATGGGTTCAATATTTATTGATTTAATGGAAAGTCAATGCGGTGAATTTGGTTTTGAATTGGCCAGTCCGAGAGATGATAAAATGCGCGCTGGCCAAGTTTCATTCAGGCATGCGTCAGGATTTGCCGTGAATCGAGCATTGGTTGAAAACGGCATTGTAGGAGACTTTCGTGTTCCTGATATCATCCGATTTGGCATAGCACCATTGTATATGCGTTATCAGGACATTTATGATGCTGTTGCAATTATAAAAAGAATTATGGAAGAAAGATTGTGGAGTGAATTTGATCAGGATGTTATGACTTTTACCCAGGCATTTAGAAAATAAGAATTCAATCAAGTATAAGACAAATGAAATTACCAATATTTAAAGCTGCTGCCATTCAAGCATCACCGATCTTTTTAGATGCTAAGGCGACCACTAAAAAAGCTTGTGACCTTATAAAAGAGGCCAGCAATAATGGCGCTAGACTGATTGCATTTCCAGAGGTATTCATTCCTGCGTACCCATATTGGAGTTGGATAATGAGTCCAGTTCAAGGTTCAAAATATTTCGAACAACTCTACCTCAATAGTGTTGATATGGATGGTCCTGAGGTTAAATTGTTATGTGAAGCAGCAAAAACTAATAATTGTTATTTGGTGATAGGTGTCAACGAAAAAGGTCCAAAGAAACTTGGCACAATATACAATACAAATATAACTATTGATTCAAATGGAAAAATTTTAGGGCGACACAGAAAGTTAGTACCAACTTGGGCCGAGAAGTTAGTTTGGTCAGGTGGCGACGGTTCATCATTGAATGTTCATGATACGGATATAGGAGTATTGGGCACACTTGCTTGCGGTGAAAATACAAATCCATTAGCTAGATTTACACTTATATCCCAAGGAGAGCAGGTACATGTAGCCAATTATATTGGCCTTCCAACTGCGCCGAAGGAATACAACATGGCTGAGGCAATCAAGTTGCGAGGCATGACTCATTCATTCGAAGGGAAAATATACACAATTATTTCATGCTCAACGGTCTCTGAAGAGATAATTACCAAAATGGAGACAGTTGTTCCTGAAGCAAGATCATTGCTTACAAGGGAAAACGCAGCATTTTCGGGTATTATAGGGCCAGATGGAAATCTTATTGGTGAAGGTTTGACGGATGAAGAAGGCATTGTATATGCTGAAATTGATCTTAATAAATGTATACAGCCCAAACAAATGCACGATATATTGGGCCACTATAACCGGTTTGATATATTTGATTTAAGGGTAAATAACAAACAGCAGAAACCGATTAAATTTGTATCTAGAGAAAATAAGACAGGATCTGAAAAGTACTCCAAAGAATGATCAAGAGAAAATTAAGATGAACCAAAAAACCATAGATCAACGCGACTTGCAAAGAGGTAGATCTAACGTTAAAGACAATAAACAACTTATTGATTTTTATAATGAATTAGAAGATAAATCTACCACTGCATTTTGGCGAAGAGCGAATGATATTGAGCCCTGGGAGCCCGTAACCAGATATAAGCCAACACTTTGGAGATACGCTGAGCTTCGTGATTTGGTGCTCAAATCGGCTGAATTGGTTACGCCTGAAGAAGCAGGCAGAAGAGTAATTGTTTTAATGAATAATTCTGACGCAGGCAGAGACAATACTGCTTGCGTAGGCTGGTTATTTAGTGGTCTACAGGTTATGAAGCCAGGAGAAATTACGCCAGCACATAAACATGCAGCCTCGGCACAGCGTTTTATCATGGAAGGCGGTGGTGCATATACTGTGGTTGATGGTCATCAAGTCAGTCTCAACAAAAATGATTATGTTCTAACGCCCAGTGGATGTTGGCACGATCATGGCGTGTTCGAAGATGGTAAAGTATGTATATGGCAGGACGGGCTTGATATACCCTTAATGAATTCACTTGAAACGAATTTCTATGCAGTTTATCCGGAAGAAACACAAACACCAGATTTTGAGCTTGATGATTCTCCGCATACCTATGGTGGCCCAGGATTGATTCCTGCGGGCAGAAAGCCTTGGGATAAGCCTTATTCACCGTTGTTGGTTTATCGTTGGGAAGACACCAAAGAGGCGCTTTATAATTTGTCTAAAACAGGTGAGGGCTCTCCTTTTGATGGCTATATTTTACGCTATTCTAATCCTTTAACAGGAGGGTGGGCGATGAGTACCATGGGTGCTCACATGCAAATGTTAAAACCAAAACAACATACAAAGGCGCATCGTCACACTGGAAATGTAATGTACAATTGTGCTGGAGGGGAAGGTTACAGCATAATTGGAGGCAAAGAATTTCATTGGAAAGAGCATGATATTTTCTGTGTGCCTTCATGGGTATGGCATGAACATGTTAATACCAGTAAAAGCGAGGAGGCATTCTTGTATTCTTTCAATGACTTTCCAGTTATGGAATCATTAAGTGTCTACAAAGAAGAGTCATTGGAAGAAAATAAAGGTTATCAAACAGTTTGAAAGTGAATTTTAATTATCAGGAAGGTAATAAAGCATGAAATTAGTAACATATCGTTTAGGTCAGAAAGAATCGAGGTTGGGAGTTATCCAAGATTCACTAATTATCGATGTCCAGAATTTTGGTGAAAGGATTGACCTTAGCTTACCCTCATCTATGCTTGAATTTATTGATCTAGGATCAATTGCAGTGTCGTCTTTATCAGAAATATTAAGCAAAACAAAAGCAAGAGATTTTGTTGGTGTGTCCGTGCCTATCGAAAATGCCAAGATATTGGCACCAATACCTCGTCCTAGGAAGAATATCTTTGGTATCGGTTTAAATTATACGGAACATATTGCAGAGTCGGCACGTTCTCTTGATACTTCATCGGAATTACCTCAAGAGCCGATCATTTTCAGTAAATTTCCAACGGCAGTTATCGGAGATGGTGAACCAATTTGTCACAATCAAAAAATAACTCAACAATTAGATTGGGAAGCTGAGCTTGCTGTAGTTATTGGCAAAAAATGCAATCGAGTGGATAAAGCTGATGCGTTACAACATGTTTTTGGTTATACCGTAATCAACGATATAAGTGCTCGAGATTGCCGTAGAGCAGGTCAATGGGTAGTATCAAAATCACAATATTCTTTTGCTCCAATGGGGCCTTGCATTGTGACTGCTGATGAAATTAAAGATCCTCATAATTTAAATATTTCATGCCATGTAAATGGCGCGGAGAAACAAAACTCAAACACCAAATTCATGTTGTTTAACATTAATGATCTTATAGAAGACATCAGTCAAGGATTGCTTTTAGAGCCAGGAGATATAATTGCGACTGGAACACCCGCTGGTGTTGGGGCTGGAAGAGATCCACAAGAATTTATGTGGCCAGGTGATGTCTTAGAAACAAGCATTGAAGGTATTGGAAAAATCAGAAATCCTATTATTGCTGTTTAATTGATATGTTCTTAAATTAACACTTTATGGCTAAGCACTTCAAAATAGGGCAGATTGTGCCCAGCTCAAACGTCACAATGGAAACGGAAATATCAGCCATGTTTCGTGCGAGAGAATCCATATTGCCAGAGCGTTTTACATTTCACTCAAGCCGAATGCGAATGAGAAGTGTGACTCAGGATGAATTAAAAAAGATGGATGCAGAATCTGGTCGCTGCGCATATGAACTTTCAGATGCCAGAGTAGATGTAATTGGTTACGCGTGTTTGGTGGCTATCATGAGCATGGGTTTGGGTTATCATCGTGACTCTGAAAAGAAATTAGGTCTTTGCACCAGTGAGAACGATCATCCAACACCAATTGTAACCAGTGCAGGTGCTTTAATAGAAGGCTTAAAAACACTCAAAGCTAAAAACATTGCTTTATTATCTCCATACATGAAACCTTTAGCAGAAACGGTAGTAAGTTATATTGAAAATGAAGGTTTTCGGGTTAATGATTGGCACACTTTGGAAATTCCTGACAATCTTCTAGTTGCGGCTCAAGATCCAGAAAATTTACTTACTCACGCCTCTGGTCTTAATTTAGAAGAAGTGGATGTGCTTGTTGTTTCTGCGTGTGTTCAGATGCCATCTCTATCTGTCGTTGAAAAGATTGAGCAAGCCATAAAAATACCCGTCGTATCAGCAGCTGTTTGCACTACATACTCTATGTTGAAATCCATCAATCTAGAAACATGTGTGCCCAATGCCGGATCTTTATTGTCTGGGAACTATTGAAGAACGGCTTTTAGCTTGGATTTCCTGGTATTGGTCGTGAATACAGAATAGGTTTTGAACGATTACTTTAAATGGAAA
>JAYZHY010000029.1:0-6940 GCA_036166115.1 Pseudomonadota bacterium
TGATTAAATCGAATGTGTTCTTATATGATATTAGATTTTTCATAACAACAATTACCTCAAATAAATTATTTTTTTTCTAAGCTGATATTTAGGGCTTTTAACTTACGATATAAGTGGGTACGTTCAACACCAACTCTTTTGGCTAATTTTCCAACCTTGCCATCACATAATATAAGTTGCTGTTGCAGGTAAGCCCTTTCAAATTGTTCTCTTGCCTCTCTCAAAGGAAGTGAAAGTAGGTCTTGTTTAACAAATGGCTCCATTGAAGTTTCTTCAATCTTAAGTTCCTCCTCGAGCTCATCAAGGGTAACATCATCATTACGTCCTTTTACGAGAAGCCTGCGAATTATGCTTTGGAGTTCACGTAAATTTCCTGGCCATGGGAAATTACGTAATCGATTTTGTGCTCCCACACTAAAACGTCGGTAAATCAATTGTTGAGTGTCAACAAACTGATCGACATAAAACCTTATAAAATCAGGAACATCTTCAGCATGCTCTCTTAATGAAGGGATATGAACTGTTTGTATATTTAAATTTGATAACAGTTCACGTTTTAATTTTCCATTCATAACATCGTCCATGTAATCCTCATTAGCAATGGCTATTACACGTGAATTTATTATATATTTTTCCTTTCCATTCACTCTTACAAGAGCTTTATTTTCAATAATATTTTGGAGTATTTGTTGTGCTCTATCATTTAGATCTGATAGATGATTAATTATGAGTGTTCCAGCTTCTGCCTTTTCAAAAAATCCCGGTAAAATGGATTCACCATTTTCTTTCCCAAAGATTTGCTCTTCTGTATTTGCTGCAGTAAGCACAGCTGAATCCATATCAACACAAGGATTAATTGCTCTTTGGCTAATATCGTGCAAAAAATGAGCATATGTAAGCCTTCCGGTGCCAGTTTCTCCTACTAACAATATAGGTGATTCAACAAGGGCTACTCTTTTTAACTCCTTTCTAAGGCTTTGAATTACTTCACTGTGGCCAATCGATACGAAAGAAGATAGATTACTTGTTTTACCTGAGTTTAATTTTGGTTTCCTTTTCGCTAAGGTTTCTTCTACGGTTCGAAGTAATTTAGTTATTGAAAGTGGTTTCTCAATAAAATTTGCAGCTCCGAGATGGGTTGATTCGATAGCGGTATCAACAGTTCCATGGCCTGACATCATAACAACAGCAGAATTTAACTGGTTGTTATCTGACCATTCTTTTAACAATGATATTCCATCCGTTTCTGGCATCCATATATCCAGTAATATAAGATCAAATTCTTGTTTAGTTCTCGCTATCTTAGCCTCTGAAGCGCTCGCTGCAACAGTAACTTTATAACCTTCATCAGATAGAATCTCTTGAATCAATTCTCTGATATCTAATTCATCATCTACCACTAAAACATTGGCTGGCATCATATAGCATGCCCTCCATTGTCTTGTTGTTGTTTCAAATTCACAATTAATGTTTCTCTCATTTTCTCGTTAAGCGGTAAATGAATCCTTATTAACGCTCCTTTATTTTCTATATTTTCTGCCTCAATTGAGCCCATATGTTCTTCAACTAATTTTTTTACTATTGCCAAACCAAGTCCAGTTCCTTTTGATTTGGAAGTAACATATGGGTCAAAGATCTGAGCTAATGATTCTTTCTCAAAACCACATCCATTATCTTCAACACTGATTTCTATCATTTTTATTTTCTTTATTTCTATAGGTTTTGCTCTGATTTTGATGATTCCCTGCCCATCATTACCTATAGCTTCAATGGAATTTCTAATAAGATTATGCATAATCTGCCTAATTCTTCCTGGATCGGCATCGAATTGTATATTTTTGGGATCAATATTTAATATTATATTAATTTTTTCTTCTTGTTCTTTATATAAATCAATAACCTCTTGAATAAGTTCAGTAACAATAAAAGTACTTATCTCCATATCTGGTGAGCGAGCATAATCACTAAAAGCGTTAACCATTTCTTTCATCGCAGCAACTTGCTCAACAATTATATGGGTTGAACGATCTAGAATCTCGCTCTCTTCTTTTGGCATTGCCTTTAAATACTTTCTGCGCAATCGTTCAGCAGATAACTGTATAGGTGTTAAAGGATTCTTAATCTCATGAGCCAATCTTCTTGCAACTTCCCCCCAAGCTGCATCGCGTTGGGATTGTAATTGAAGAGTAATATCATCAAAAACAATAACAAAACCAACATTATCAGTTGTTTCACTTGCAAGATCAGTACAAGCACAAGCCAATATTCTTCTTCCTGTATCAGTATGTACGACAATCTGTTCATGCCATCTGGTGATGCCTTGATCAAATTTTCTTTTTATTACTTCAAAGAGCTCCTTAAGCACTCCATGACCTTCTGCAACCTCAGCTAATAACTTACCTCTGCTTCCTAAGAAATTAACGTTTAATATTGCTCCGGCTGCTTTATTGAATGTTCTTATCTTAAAATCAGATTCAAGAGAAATAACTCCTGTGGAAAGGTTTGCTAATATAATCTCAAGGTTGGCTCTTTCAGCTTCAACCATATTTTGACTTAAACTTGCTTGTTTTCTTGCTACAGATAAACCTTTTGTCATCTCATTAAATGAATTTATTAAAAATCCGATTTCATCTTTTGCTGGAACAGGTAACTGTGTATCAAAATCACCTTTAGCTACAGCTTGAGTGCCTTCAACTAAGTTCTGAATTGGAGAAACTAATCTTCTTGACAGGACAAATGCACCATAAATAGATGCTAACAGCGAAATCATTAACACAACCGTCAATGTTAGACTGAAGGTTCTTTTCAAAGGTTCACGAAGATAGACGATTTTCTTATAATCTGTATAAGATGAATCAATACTATTAACCATGCGGCCAATGCGCTGAGATACTGTAAATCGTGCTCTAATTATTCCTATAATATCAGGTGTCCTTGGTCCAATTAGGGGAACAGCTGTTCTAATTTCATAAGCCCCATCTTGGAGGGGGTCAAGACTAACATAAGGCCGATTTTGTCTGATTTGCATCAAAAGCTCATCCGAAACTCCCTTTGGAACATTTCCAAAAGAAAGATCTGAATTAGTCGCTAAAATTTGACTATTTCTACCAAACAAAGTTAATTCACTAGCACCTATTTCTTTTCTGAGGGCGCCTATTTCATATATAAATTGGGTACTATTTGTTTCCCTTAATCGCTGAGCGATTTGTTCTGTTGCAGCTAAATGATCTCGCATTTGAATAGCGAGTGCATTTCTGCTTAATGTCAATGCATCATCAAGCCCTGCTTCAACTTCAACATTAAACCAAGTATCAATCCCACGATTAATGAATTGCATTGAAAAATAAAAAACTATCAATAACGGAATTATCGCTAAGCCAACAAACATCCCTACCATTCTTGCTTTTAATTTGGAACCTGGAATATCTAAGCGATAATCTCTAAATAACTTACTGAGATTCCCTATCAAAAGAACCATTAAAACAAATAAACATAGAATATTTATCCATAAGATTGAATTAGCTAGTTGATCAAAATTTTCAGAATTTTGTGCAGCTTGACTTAACATGATTAAAGCAATGAGTGATAGCCCAACGCCAAATGCGCCGAGCATTGCATATAAGAGTGGCCTTATCTTTGGAGTTGCCATTCGTACCACCTACTCTTAATATCCCACTGGCTTCTCCAAAAGAACAACATCCTAAGAGGTGCTGAGTATTGCTTCGTACTCAATAGAGCTTGGAGTCTTAAACGATAATTTGCATCTGGGATCAATGATTTACTATCAAACAAAAAAAGATTTTGAATTCTGCCCAGTCTATTAAGCGCTGAAAATAGGGTAGAATATGATTCCTGTGAAGCATTCCTAACATCTCTAACAATATATCTTTGGCTTAATGGTCTATATTCAAGCTCATATTGGAAACTCAGTTCTGTTTCTTTGTCATCAGGTAAAAAACGCCTGATTCTTAATAATTCAATATTTAGCTCAATAGTTAATGAAACGCCACTATTTAAGGCATTTAAGGCTTCATCACTTAAAAACAATTGGAGTCGAGCATCAAGCATATGTTTCTGTTCAACCAAAACGGTGTCTGCAGAACGAACGTCAAAATAACCCTCATGATTAGGTCTCATCTGAGCCGAAATATTTAATGAAAAAATTATTCCGCTCAATACAATAATTTTTAATACTCTTATAAAGATGCTATACATTACTTTCTACTATTTTTTTCAATGCACGCAAAATAAAAACCATCCATATTCTTTGACCCTGGCAACAATTGGTATCCGTGCTTGGTCTTATGCATTAAATCTTGGATGTTGTTATTTAGCAACAAATCTTTTAGAACAACATTATCATGTTTTTGTTGAAATTGATTGATCACTTCATCATTTTCCTCATTAAAGATTGAACAGGTTACATACATTAACCTTCCTTGAGGAGCCAATAAATCCCATATTGAATTGATTATATTCAATTGTTTCTGTTGCAGAGAAAAAATATCTTTTTCTTTTCTTAGATGTTTTATATCAGGATGTCTTCTTACAACGCCAGATGCAGAACAAGGGACATCTAATAATATCAAATCAAATTTTTCCAGATTCCACCAGCTCTTACTTTCATTGATATCGCCTGTAATAATTTTGGCATGAAGTCCTAATCTATCGAGATTTTGTGCAATCATTCCCACTCTATTTGAATCAATTTCTATAGCAGTTACTTGAGAATTATCATCAATCATTTCTAATAATTGACCAGTTTTCCCTCCCGGCGCAGCACATGCATCAAGAATATTCCCTGTTCTTTCATTGAGTAGACATTCTGCCGCTATCTGAGCGGCGCCGTCTTGAATCGAAACATAGCCTTGCTCAAAATCTGGTAAGAAATTTATTGACATTGGCTTCTTCAAACAAATTGAATAACCCAGATCCCCAACATAACCCACTTCTTCGGTCTTAAGATTAATTTTTCTTGCTAATTTTCCAAGATATTTCTCTGCGGTAATTTTCTTTTGATTAATTCTAAGCCACATAGGTGCTTGTAGGTTGTTATTCTTTAAAATTTCTGTGAAATTTTTTGGCCAATTATCTCTTGTCTTATTAATAATCCATTGAGGGTGATTGTATATCACTTCCTCATCCTCACAATCTGTATTTTTACTCGCCCTTAAATACTCTCTCAGTATTCCATTCACAAACGCAGAAAGATTCTTCTTATTGAGTAATTTGGTCGCTTCAACAGTCTGAGAAACTATTGCATGATGAGGAATTCTCATCGATTCAATCTGAAATATAGCGGTTTCGAGAAGTATTTCAATAATTCTATCTTTATTACGAATAGGGCGCTCTACAAACTGATAAATCTTGTTCTTAAGCTCCCAGTGGAACCGAATTGTTCCATAACATATCGCTTTAAAGATTGATTTTTCCTGCTGACCGAAATTAAAACTAGATTCCTCAAAAACTCGATCTAATGAACGATTGTGAATAATTACTTCTTTAACAACCACAGCAGCCTCAGCACGGATCATAGCGCTTTTATTGTTATTTTCTAGGCTGCTCAAGAAAGCTGAAATCCTTGAATATTAATCTGTCTTGAGAATTCACCTGCTGTTATTCTATTTTTTCCAGGCCTTTGTAATTCTAGTATCACTAAAGATCCTTCGCCACAACCTATCTCAATACCTTTCTCACAAACAGAGATTACCTTTCCTGGCAAGGCATCACTTTGACTGCTGAATGCACTCCAACACTTAATCATTTCTTCTTTAAATTGAAAATATGCTCCCGGGTTAGAGTTATAGGCTCTTATATGCCTAGATAAATAATCTGCTGACTTACTCCAATCAATTAACGCATCGCGTTTAACAATCTTTTTGGCATAAGTAGCTTTAATCTCATCTTGAACAATTGGTTTAATATTACCTTGTATTATAGGGTCAATATCCGATTTAAGTGCTTTGGCTCCAATATTGGCAAGATCCTTAATCAATTGATCCGCAGTTTCTGATTGTGTGAGTCGCAATTTATGCTGAGAATATACCGGCCCATTGTCTAACTCTTTTTGCATCCTCATAAGACTTACTCCAGTTTCAGGATCTCCATGTAAAATAGTAGATTGAATTGGCGATGCACCCCTCCATCTTGGAAGAAGTGATGCATGAATATTAATACAGCCAAAATTTGGAATTTCTAATACTTCTTTAGGAAAAATTATTCCATAAGCAGCAACAACAATAACATCAACATTGGTTTTTATTAATTTTGCTACAAATTCTGAATCAATTAGCGAGTGTGGTTGCCAAACAGGAATGCCTTTACTTTTCGCAAAGATTTTTACAGGACTTTCTGTTAACTTATTCCCCCTCCCTGCTTTTCTATCTGGTTGTGTCATGACAATACTAGGGCATAAACCCAAATCAACCAAAGCTCTTAATGAAGGCACTGAAAATTCCGGTGTCCCCGCAAAGATAATATTACAGTCATTTGGATTACTCATGATTTGAATGTGATCTTAATAGACTGGTGATGAAGGGGATGGATTTTGCCTTTGTTTTTGGATGATTTTCCTAATTTTTTGTCTTTTTGCTTCAGACAAATAATCAATAAATAGTTTACCATTGAGATGATCAATTTCGTGTTGTATGCATATGGCCAATAAGCCACTTACTTCTTGCTCTTTATTGTTACCATCGCGATCAAGATAAGATACGCTTATTTTTTCAGCTCTAGTCACTTCATCCAAATATCCAGGAACGGAAAGACACCCTTCTTTTGAAACAGTTTTCCCTTCCTTCCTTAAAATTTCAGGATTTATAAGAACATGCGGATCATTCTTCTCATTTGAAACATCAGTAACCAAGAGTCGTTTATGGAAGTCAACTTGGGTAGCTGCCAGGCCTATACCAGGAGCGGCATACATGGTTTCAAACATATC
>JAYZHY010000030.1:0-7643 GCA_036166115.1 Pseudomonadota bacterium
ATCCAGTGGTTAAAGCATATTACGTGAGCATTGACCAAAAAGTTAAGGATAAGTCTCTCAACAAGAAACACAAAGCACATAATATCGATGTTGGTATATCAGTTGAAACTTATACTGTGAATGTCGAAGAACCAGATATGCACAAAGGCACAGGCGATCTATCTAGATTGATGCTGGCACTTAAAGACCAATGGAAACTGGATGGATTAAGTTGCTCTTTAGAAGTCCTGCAATCACTCCAAGCAACGTTACGTGAAGGCAGATGGAAAGTGACTGTTGCCATTCGAAATAATCGAGAAATTATATCAATACACCCTGGCTTTAAAGATAATTTTTATGGAATTGCGGTTGATGTGGGCTCAACAACCATAGCCGCCCATTTATGCGAGTTGACCTCAGGTAAAGTTATAGGAAGTTCCGGGTTAATGAATCCGCAAATACGGTTTGGTGAAGATTTAATGAGTCGCGTTTCTTATATCATGATGAACGATGGTGGCGAGAACGATTTGACCAGAGTTGTGAGGGAGTCAATCAATGAGATTATCTTAACAATTACCGAGGAAAAGGATATCAATGCAACAGATATTGTCGAAATGACTTTGGTTGGTAATCCGATTATGCATCATTTAGCACTTGGAATTAACCCAATTGAATTGGGGGCAGCTCCTTTTGCTCTAGCGACTGATTTCAGCACACATGTGAAGGCAAATAAACTTAATATGAATATTAATCGGGGGGGTTATATTTATGTATTACCATGTGTAGCAGGGCATGTGGGGGCGGATGCCGCAGCAGTAATTCAGGCTGAAGAACCATACAACAAAGATGAAATATCATTGATTGTTGATGTTGGAACAAATGCTGAAATTATCTTAGGAAACAAGCAAAGATTGTTGGCAGCATCCAGTCCAACAGGACCGGCATTTGAAGGTGCTCAGATTAGCTCTGGCCAACGTGCAGCTCCTGGTGCGATTGAGCGAGCCAGAATTGATTCTGAAACACTTGAGCCTAAATTTAAAATTATAGGTTGTGATTATTGGTCAAATGAAGAGGAATTTGAGGAACATGTTCCAGCTGGAGGAATTACTGGAATTTGTGGATCTGGAATAATTGAGATTGTTGCAGAGATGTATTTAAGCGGTGTGATTAATCAGGATGGCAAGATAGAAGAGAATATTACTGAGCGTTCCAAACGAATCGTCAAGGATGGCAGAACCCATTCATATATATTGCACCAAGGCGAACAAGATATAAAAATTACTCAAAATGATGTAAGAGCTATCCAGTTAGCAAAAGCTGCTTTATATGCAGGTGTTAAGCTACTTATGAAGCATTTTGATACAAAAAAGGTGGATCGTATCCGTCTCGCAGGAGCATTTGGATCTCATATAGACGTGAAATATGCAATGGTGTTAGGTCTGATCCCAGATTGTGATTTAAGTGAAGTATCTTCTGCAGGCAATGCAGCCGGTACTGGAGCGAAAATCAGCTTGCTTGATAAAGAAAGTAGAAAGAATTTGGAGGCACAGGTGCGTAAGATAGAGAAAATTGAAACCGCAGTAGAGCCTTCCTTCCAAGAAGAATTTGTGGCTGCAATGGCAATTCCTCATCAATCAGATGATTTTGGCAATCTCGCCAGAGTACTTAAATTGCCAATTCAATCAAAGCAGTCAAGTGGCACTAAAAAAAGAAAAAGAAGAGTAAAAAGAGTAAAATAACGCTTTATTGAATTGGATATTGCGGTTCATTTTGTTATCGCTTTTGTGATAGGTGGATTATTTGGTGTGGTTAAAATTTAAGCATTATAGATACGTACAGAGGTATTACTATGGAAATTAGATTAGATGAACAGGTTGCAATAGTTACAGGTGCTGGAAGAGGGCTTGGAAGATCTCATGCACTTGCTCTGGCAGACAAAGGAGCAAAAGTCATTGTAAATGATTTGGCTGGTGACGGTGAAGTATCAAAAAATGCTGAGTCAGTTGCTAATGAGATTAAAGGTAATGGAGGAGAAGCCATTGCTAATGGTTCGAATGTTGCAGATTTTGATCAAGTACAATTAATGGTGGCAGAAGCGATGGAGACCTGGGGCCGTGTAGATATACTGGTTAATAACGCCGGTATATTACGAGATAAAACATTCATGAAGATGTCTCTTGAGGACATGCGATTAGTTATAGACGTGCATTTAATGGGATCAATGCATTGCACAAAAGCTGTGTGGGAAATAATGCGTGAACAAAACTACGGCAGAATTGTATTAACTTCTTCCAGTTCTGGTCTTTTTGGTAACTTCGGTCAGACTAATTATGGGGCGGCCAAAATGGCTATGTTAGGCATCATGAATACCCTGCATTTAGAAGGCATGAAGTACAATATTAAAGTGAATTGTTTGGCGCCGGCTGCAGGCACAGCGATGACAGAAGGTTTGTTTCCTGAACCTGTGTTTAAATTATTGTCACCAGAGTCTGTCAGTCCAGGAGTTGTTTTTTTGTGCAGTCAAGAAGCACCAAGTAGAAAGGTACTGGCCGCAGGTGGCGGGAGTTTTGCTGTATTTAAAGGTTTTGAGACTGAAGGGGTTAATCTATTGCCAAATGTGTCAGCTGAAGATGTAGCAAAGAACTGGCAAGCCATATGTGATAATGAAGGAATGGAGGAGCCTCAAAGCGGTTCCAAGCAAACCGAAAAGTTTGCAATTCAAGGTGCAAAGAAATTAGGTATAGATTTAAGTTAAAATTAAAAAAAGTAATTGAATACAATAACGAGGAAAAATTATGCGTGAGGCGGTGATTGTTTCAACTGCACGAACACCAATTGGGCGTGCGTATCGAGGTGTCTTTAATAACACTGACGCACCAACAATGGGCGGACATGTTATTAAGCATGCTGTTTCAAGAGCAGGAGTAAATTCGAGTGAAGTTGAAGATGTCATTATTGGGTGTGGCATGGGTCAGGGCACACAAAGTCCAAATATTGCTCGACTCTGCGCTTTATCGGGTGATCTTCCGGTTACTACTGCAGGAATGACCGTGGACAGACAGTGTTCGTCAGGAATGATGGCGATAGCCACTGCGTCTAAGTCCATTATGGCGGGTGAGCATGATGTCATGGTAGCAGGTGGTATTGAATCAATCAGCTTGGTTCAGAATGAGCATGCAAATATGCATAGAACAGTGGATAAAAATCTTGTGGCCAAACACGAACATATATATATGCTGATGTTGGATACTGCAGAAGTGGTAGCCAATCGTTACGAAATTAGCAGAGAAGATCAAGATACCTATGCTTTACAAAGTCAACAAAGAACCGCGATAGCACAAGAGACTGGGAAGTATGACGATGAAATTGTTCCCCTTAAATCAAATATGGGTGTTATGGATCGCGAGACAGGAAAGGTAAGTTTTAAAGATGTAAAACTCGAGAAAGATGAAGGTAATCGCCCTACGACAAATCTTGAAGGATTATCGGCTTTAAAAGCCGTTAGAGAGAACGGATCAATTACAGCCGGTAATGCAAGCCAGCTGTCCGATGGTGCTTCTGCTTCTGTGGTTATGGATGTAGATATTGCAAAAAAACATCAAATTGAACCGTTGGGTTATTATCGTGCAACGGCTGTTGTTGGTTGCAGTCCAGATGAAATGGGAATTGGCCCAGTTTTTGCCGTACCAGAATTATTAAAGAAAACCGGATTAACAATGGATGACATTGATCTTTGGGAGCTAAATGAAGCGTTTGCGGTACAAGTGGTGTATTGCAGGGATCGTTTGGGTATACCAAACGAAAAATTAAATGTAAACGGAGGCGCTATTTCCATTGGTCATCCTTATGGTATGTCTGGGGCAAGAATGGTTGGTCATGCTTTGCTCGAAGGAAAGCGTCGTGATGCTAAATATGTAGTTTGTACAATGTGTATTGGTGGCGGACAAGGTGCAGCTTCTCTCTTTGAGGTTGCCTAGATAGGATTAACTCATAAATGAAAATGGAAAGATAATGCGAGCATTAATTTGTAAAAAATACGGCCCACCCAGTGAACTGTGTTTAGAATCAGTGGAAGATCCATCTCCAGAGAAAGGACAGATATTAGTTGAGGTGAAAGCCGCCGGTATTAACTTTCCAGATGTTTTGGCGATTGCTGGAAAATACCAAGTTAAAACTGAGCCACCTTTTGTTCCAGGTAATGAGGCAGCAGGGATTGTTGAGGCAGTCGGTGAGGGAGTGAGTAGATTTAAATCCGGAGATCATGTGATAGTCGCAAGTAGCGGAGGTGCATTTGCAGAGAAGTGTGTAGCTGAAGAAAATAAAAGCATTGCTATGCTTCCAAGTTTAGATTTTGCCCAAGGTGCAGGGTTTATGGTGACATATGGCACCAGTTATCACGCCCTTACGCAATCGGCAAAAATAAAAGAAGGTGAAGTGTTATTGGTATTGGGAGCTGCGGGAGGAGTGGGCATCACTGCTGTTGAGATTGGAAAAGCCAAAGGCGCTAAAGTTATAGCTGCAGCCAGTAGTGACGACAAGTTATCTTTTGCAAAAGCTGCTGGAGCAGATGAGTTAATTAATTATTCAAAAGTTTCTCTTAAGGGTACCGTTAAAGAAGTAACTAACGGAAAAGGAGCAGATGTGGTTTATGATCCGGTAGGCGGAGATTTGTCGGATGCCGCATTAAGAGCTACTGCTTGGCATGGTCGTTATTTGGTTATCGGTTTTGCGTGTGGAGACATACCTAAATTTTCAGCAAATATATTGTTGCTTAAAGAGGCAAGTGCAATAGGGGTATGGTGGGGGACATGGGCTGCCAAGAATCCTTCTTTACACGTTCAAAACATCAAAGAAATTGCTGAGTTAATTGCGTTGGGTAAACTCAATCCGAAAATCACTGAGCAATACCCGATCGAGCAATACAAACAAGCGTTTAAAGTAATAACAGAACGACGGGCAAAAGGAAAAGTCGTGCTAACTATGAGTTAGATGCTAATTGTAGTGCCGCCATCCATTACCAAGCTGGCTCCAGTTGTATAAGCGGCACCCTCAGAAACCAAATACAATACACCGGCAACCATGTCTTTGGTTTTTCCAGCGCGTGCAGCGGGTATTCTGGATAACAGCTTCTGTACAGCTGGATTATCAATCAATGCTTGCGCAAATTGCGTTTCAACAATACCAGGTAAAATCGCATTTACCCTAATTCCTTGGTGACCGTATTCATTTGCAAAAGATTCGGTAAGGCTGACAAGGCCAGCTTTTGTCATAGCATAGACAGCTTGACCTTTGGCTGGTTTTAAAGCGGCAATTGAGGCCACGTTAACTATAGAACCTCCTCCCGATTCAATCATCAAAGGAAGGGCAGCGCTCATCATAAAATAAGGGCCACGAAGATTCACTTCTAAGGTTTTATTGAAAGCCTCTGGAGAAATATCTCCCGCAGGCCCATAGTAAGGATTGGTTGCGGCATTATTTATAAGTATGTCCAGTTGACCGTAGTCTTGGCGAACTGTTTGAATGAGAGATTCAATTTCCTCAAGTTTTCCAGAGTGACACGCTATCGCCGTAGCTTTTTGTTGGTTTTTATTAATACTTTCAGCAATAATTTGTAGGCTTTCTTTTTTACGGCTCGTTAGAATTACATGGGCACCACATTCAGCTAAACCTCTTGCAATTGCTTCACCAATACCGCGAGAAGCACCTGTCACAATTGCTATTTTATTGTTTAAGTCAATTTGAAGCATGGAGTTATCCAATCTGTAATTATATTATTTTCTTATGTTAACATTAATGATATATCAGAATCTCTAAGTTAAACAAAAAAGGATATTATTTATGAAGTTGGTGATTCCTGTTGAAAAATTAAATGATTACATAGGCAAAGAAATAGGTCATTCCGATTGGTTCTTGGTTGATCAAGAACGAATCAATCAATTTTCGGATGTTACGATTGATCATCAATTCATCCATATTGATGAAGAAAAATCCAAAAAAGGACCATTCGGATCAACTATAGCTCATGGTTTCTTAACACTTTCGTTGCTTACGCACCTAACTGACACTTGCCGTTTGATTCCTGAGGGGACGGTCATGGGTATTAATTATGGCTTTGATAAAGTTCGTTTTATAAATCCAGTAAAAGTGAATAGTAGAATCAGGGCTACAGTAAAGCCACTCTCAGCTGTTGAGAGAAACCCTGGTCAATGGTTACTAAAATCCGAAGTAAATGTAGAGATAGAAAATGAGGAAAAACCAGCTCTTGTTTCTGAGTGGTTGTCTTTGGTTTTTGTAAATTAGAAAAATTGGTAACAAATTTATGATAAAGAAAATTATCCTTTCTTCAATTCTGATCTTTCAGTTTGCTTTTGTTCATGCTGCCCAAATAGCCGATTTTGTTGTTCTGAATGGAAATTTCTGGACAGTGGATTCCAGCAATCCAAAGGCTGAAGCAATCGCCTCTCATCAAGGCCGACTGATTTATGTTGGCAGCAGCGCTGGAGTGGAAGATTTTATTTCGGAAAACACCGAAGTCATTGACCTTAATGGTGCTTTTGTTGTACCTGGATTCTATGATAATCATGTCCATTTTGAAGGAACTGGCAGGCTATTGTATGGTTTGAATCTTTTAGATGTGTCTGATGAAAAAAACTTTAAGGAACGAATTAACGATGTTCACAATCGATACGCTGAGGGGACATGGATCACAGGTGGAGATTGGTCAGCTTATGAGGCTTGGGCAGAGGGCGAAGTTGCAACCGCAGGTAATGTTGTCAATCTAGACGATTTATACGGTAGTTTTTTTCTCCCAAATAAAGAAATGATTGATGGATTTACCCAAAAACGTCCTGTATTAGTCAGGCGATTTGATAGAAAGGTATATCTTGCAAATAGCCTTGCTCTGGAATTAGCAGGCATAACTTCAACATCTGATGACCCTGACGGCATATTGGTAGCAAGGGACAAAGATGGCAAACCAACCGGTGCATTATTTAATCCAATTTCTGGATCTGTTGAATCTACGGTATTGATCAAGGACAACGTCAGAGAGCTTTTTAGACCCATAATACCCACTCCCTCATTGGAACAACGAATCGCAGAAACACGAGAAACATGGAAGAAAATGGCGAGTGTGGGAGTCACAAGTTATTGTGATATTACGTCGAATCCAGTTTATGTCGACATTTATCAACAACTAAGAGATTCGGGTGAGATGACCGCTCGCGTTCGTTATCGACCGCCACTTGATAAATGGAAATCTATGAATGATCTGGGGATAAAGATTGGTTTCGGTGATGAATGGATACGATTTGGCGCCACCAAAGCATGGATAGATGGCATTATGGGTAACAGTTCAGCAAGATTTTACTCTCCATATACGCACAATCCATCCAGTCGAGGAATCTGGAGAGATATCATGTTTCCATTCGAAAGAAGCCCAGATAATCCAGAGGATATGCAGAGTAGGTTAGAGCGATTGGCTATACAAGCCGATGCCAATGGAATCCAACTGACCGTGCATGCCATCGGTGATGAGGCGAATGGCTATCTAATGGATATGCTTGAGAGAATTATCCAAAAAAATGGAGAAAAAGATCGACGTTTTAGGCTGGTGCATGCTCAAGTCATGACTGATAGAGATATCGATCGTGCTGGGAAAATGA
>JAYZHY010000031.1:0-4261 GCA_036166115.1 Pseudomonadota bacterium
GTTCTCGGTATCTTTGCTGTAGGTAACTAAAAAAAGGCCAGGCGATATTTGGAGGATATCCCTGACCTTTTTCTATGGGGTTTTAGTTAGAACTTATATGTGGCTCTAACTCCTATCACTCGTTTGTCAGCTAAAGCTACCGATAGTAACCTAGGCCCAGAAGCGGTCGTAGATCCATCGCCAAAACCACCCATGATCCCAGATAAATCATACATCTGTTGGAGTCCTTTAGGCTGATCGTCATCCAAGCAGTTCGTGCAATAAGCTTCTACCCTGATATTACCTGTTTCAATACCGGTCCTTAAATTGAATTTTTGTCCAGAACCAGTATGAGAAAGCATTGCATTGGATGCATACATTTTTCCTGTATAGAGATAATCTATTCTTGTGAACCTTGTCATTTCAGCATTAATCTCTTTCGAATAATTTGCAGATAAGCTTCCACTGTTCTTAGGGTATCGAGAAAACTCATTACCTAAAACAGCATTTCTATTTCCCATCAAATCAAAGGTATCGGCACTTTGAAAACCATCTTTAATTTCACTATCATTTCGAGCATAAGTGAAATCAAGTGACCACAAGTCATTAAGAAGCACTGTACCGTCAATCTCGATGCCTGAAAGCTCAGCTTTACCACCTTGTGAGGTAGTATTACCAGATATCACAACAGGATTGCCATCATCTCCAGTATAAGATACTGCGAACAATGGAGTGTGCACGTTTGTTAGATCTGTTTGATAAAAAGCTACAGCAATAAAGCCTCTGCCATTCAGAATGCTGCTTTTAATACCAAATTCGATATTCTCGGATTCTTCTTCATCGATCTTGACACCTGCTCCACCAGTTTGCTGTTTAATTTCAGCTAACTGCGCCTCAGAAAGTGTAGCCAAGGAAGGGTTAAACAAGCCAGGAAGCGTGCCTTCTGAATAACTCATATAAATCGTTCTGTCATCATTAGGCTTATAATCCAAGATTATTCGAGGTAGTGTTGATTTAAATACACCTTGTTGAATATTATTAGGCTCACCAGGTACTTTTGGAGCTGTTCCTGTCCATGCACTTAAACCACCTGAGGTCACATCATCTTCCTGTCTTCTAACATCCAAACTAAGTGTCAACTGATCTGAAATATCAGTTTCAATAGACGCATAGAAGGAAGATGTATTGACTGTGTCCCATTTAAAGTCGTTTGCATTTTAAGTCACATCACCATAAGCTCCACAAGCATTACTGCCGGCTAGACCTGCACCGTAGAATGGCCAGTATGGATTATAACAAACTGGAATTTCGCCTGCTGCTTGACGGGCGCCATTATCAATACCATTGTTGGGATAATAAACAATCATAGAACCTATGTTTTGCTGGAACCAATCCATATCAACATCACTGTATCCAATCATCCAACGAAACTTCTGATCCTGAGAAGAACTCAATCTAAGTTCTATCGAGCTGTCTTGCATTGAGTTCATTCTTAAATCAGAGGCATCTGCTGGGTGATTAGCACCAAACCCACCAAACATACCGCCGCCAAGACCTTGCAAGTGAAGACCCTCTGTTACTCGTCTATCTAAATCATTATGACTGCTGTATGCATTCTCATGTTCTGCTGAAACAAAATTTAGGTTCATGCCATTATCAAAATTGATATCAACAACAACACTTAATTCTTCAGCTTCTCTCCCCATACCAAAATGGTCGGGAACCATAAAGTCTGGAACATCTCTTATTCCATTAGCTACTGGGAACAAACTTCCATCTATTCTCATTGCTAGGAGTGAGAGAGCACGAGCTGATCCTGTATCTTGGCCAATCTCAGACGCTGTTGGCACAGGGACCTTTCCACAAACGGTCGTGGCTGGAACTATAGCTACAGGATTAAAATCAAAAGCTGCTGCTGCCAAAACTCTTGCAGGATCCCATCTCTCAACGCTGCCTCCAGGGCTACAGTTGTGTCTTCCGCTCCTATAATCATAAGCGGTTCCAGCATCGGGGCCGTCGCTGTCTTCCCATTCGTGATACCGAGCTTTTATCTTGATGCGATCCGAAGGCTCAAACACAAGTGTTAACGCAAAATCATCTGTTGATTGCGCCCCAAGCTTTTGTCCTTCTACATTCGCATTGTGATACATGCCATCCATGTCATAGGTACTTGTTGACAAGCGATAACCTAGACTGTCACCCAATGGTCCTTCTAATACAACCCCTGCTCTTTGGGTACCATATTTCCCGGCTTCCAAGCTTATACTTCCTGAAAACTCATCGGATGGGTCTTTAGTAACGACATTAATTGCTCCAGTGTATGTTGCACGTCCAAAATGAGCCCCTTGGGGTCCTTTTAGGACTTCAATACGTTCTACATTCTCTATACCACCAAATTCAGCACCCACAGTTGCGGCACCATCAATGAACATGGTGGAAGCCTGTCTTGTTGGGATATCTGTCCTTGGGTTCATACCTCTAAAGATCAATCTCTTGTGCGACCGACTATTCTTACCAACATTATTATCCGCATAGAAAAACCCAGGTGTGTAAGAAACCACATCTGAAAGTTGGTTAATACCTCTCATTTCTATTTGTTGCGATGTTAGTGCTGTAATAGTGTAGGGCGCATCAGCTAATGATTCTTCCCTTTTTCTGGCTGTTACTGTTATCTCTTCTATTGCTAGCATGCCCTCTTGTGCATGAGTAACGCTATTTGCAGAAAATAGCATTATTGAAATAGCAACAGAGGAAGCAGCCATTCTATAGATTAATTTCATATTTTGTCCCCCTAAAAAATAATCTTTTAATCAAGTTGTTTTAATAAAACTACTGACTTTGAGTAGATAGCATTTATCACTTGATCAATAAAATATAGAATAATTATCATCCAAAGGCAAAGTTTATTTATCATTTGATTAATAACAGAAAACGTATAGAATTTTATTCGTTTCAAAAAAACCTTTAAATCTTAATGCAAAAACGCCTATGATAAAGCTACTTTTAACCTCAATACTGGAGTCTATTTCACTATGAAAAGAAGGGAGTTTATCAAAAATGCAGGGATTATTTCTTTAGCCTCCTATATCCCTAAAACCCATGCTCAAATACATGATATACAAGCTTTATCATTAGACGGTGATGAAATAATTCTTAGCAGGGTAGATCTTCTGGATTTCATGTCTAGCTTCCAAGGCAGTGTCATTACAAAAGAGCATTACGACTACGAAACAGCTAGATTAGTATGGAATGGGGTTTGGGATAAACGTCCAGCACTTATCGTATTTTGTGAATCTCCTTCAGATATTCAAAAGGCAGTTAACTTTTCAAGAGAGCAAAATTTATTAACCGCAATTAGATCAGGCGGGCACAGCATTTCAGGAAAATCTACCTGCGATGGAGGAATCATTATTGATCTTTCAAGAATGAGAAAAACCAATGTTGATCTTCAAAGAAAAATAGTCACTGTCGAGGCCGGTTGCACCTTGTATGATATGGATTCAAAAACGCTGCCTTATGGTTATGTTGTTCCTGCTGGGGTAGTTTCTCACACCGGTGTTGCCGGTTTAACGCTTGGAGGCGGTATCGGATCACTAATGAGAATGTTTGGACTTACAATAGATAACCTAATAAGTGTCGATATCATCACGGCTGACGGCGTAATGAGAAAAGCCAGCAAGGATGAAAATCCAGATCTTTTTTGGGGGATCAGAGGTGGTGGCGGTAATTTTGGTGTGGTCAGCTCATTTGAATACAATCTGTGTCCTCTTCCTAATGGGGAGATTATTGTTGGTGTGAATCTTTACGATCTTAAGTATGCAAAAGAAATCTGGGATTTTTACTATGATTATTCAGAAGACCTTTCTTCTAACATTATGCTCAATGCAGGGATGTGGAATGTTACTCAAGGTGAGGGTTATTTCTTTCTAGGAACTTTATTTCTAGGGGATGAAAATAAAGCAGATAAAGCATTGGAAACCATAAGAAAATTTGGAAAACCTCTTTCAGATGATGTGTCAAAAAAAGATTTTATCGAGCATCAACAAGTTGCTGATAAAAGAAACGCTCATTATAGGAATTATTATGTAAAAGGTAGACATATAGATGAATATAATCCCAAAATGACGGAAAATTTAATGGACGGATGGATGGGTCAAGAAGGTCGTTTTGACACCATGCGTGTGGTGCGTTTTGGTGGGGCAATCTCTGAGGTTGCTGAACATGAAACAGCATGGGTAGGCAGAAATGCTAAATGGGATATTGAAGTAGGTGGTCACTGGAG
>JAYZHY010000032.1:0-32561 GCA_036166115.1 Pseudomonadota bacterium
GCAGCAAGAGAAG
Organism: Pseudomonadota bacterium; assembly: GCA_036166115.1. GTDB lineage: Bacteria > Pseudomonadota > Gammaproteobacteria > Steroidobacterales > Woeseiaceae > SP4260. Next base: position 14 of record JAYZHY010000032.1, read on the forward strand.
ATATAGTGGAAGTAATTAATAACTCAGGAGGATTTCTGCATGGTCACACTTATGCAGGAAACCCCTTAGCCTGTGCTGCAGGTCTTGCGGTAATAAAAGAAATCACAGAGAAACAACTTACTGAAAATGCCTTAATTCAAGGAGAGAAATTACGTAACAATCTAGAGAAATTAAAGAATCAATTTTCTTTGATCGGAGATGTTCGCGGGAAAGGGCTGTTGATGGCATTCGAATTGGTAGCTGACCGTGAAACTATGGAGCCACTGCCAAGCTCCGCAGAAGCTCATATACATTTAGTTGAAGAGGCATACAAAAGGGGTTTAATAATATATTCCAGGCGAACCCGGGGAGGGACAATTGGCGATCATTTTATGATATGCCCGCCCCTTATAATCGAAGCGAGACAAATTGATGAAATTTGTGAAATACTTAAAGACAGTCTGGATGCCATGATAAAGAAAATGAATCTTTAAATCACAATTAAGCAATGAAACACCCAAATGTCACAATTCAGCCCGGAAATAAAAACGATGTCGATGATATACATCGTTTGCTTGCAGCTTTAGCAAAAGAAACCGGATTTCAAGATAAAATGATTAGCACGCCGACCAATCTCATTAAATTTGGCTTCTCATCAACACCATTATTTGAAACGTTGCTCGCTAAACACAACAATAATAGCATTGGTTTATGCCTTTACTTTTTCACATTCTCATCGTGGTTAGGTTCTCCAGGCATTTATATACAAGATCTTTTTGTGGAAGAAAAATACCGTAAATTTGGTATTGGCGAACAATTACTGATAAAAACTGCTCAACTCAATGAAGCTGAAGAGATAACACACATAAGATTAACCGTTGATGAAAACAATAAAAAAGCACAGGACTTTTATCGTAAAATAGGTTTTCAATATCAAACTAAAGAACGAACGCTTCACATTAAAAAAGAAAAGCTCATCAAATTAACTGGAAAAATTTCGTGAAAGTTGTTTTCAAGGACAGTCAATTACTCCACACCCCCAAGAAATTCATGGTTGGTGGTCACATGGTCCCTCATCCAGAAAAGTCAGAAAGAGCTGAGACACTTTTGCAAGCTTCCAAAAAATTTGGGCTTACTGTAGAAGAGCCACAAAACTACAACCTTACTTACATAGAAAAACTTCACACTGAGAGATACATTCATTATCTGCAAACTATCTATCAGAGATGGGAACGCAGGAATAATACTTCTGATGAAGTGACACCTGGAATTCATCCTGATCAAAGAAATTGCGGTTATCCTGACTCTGCAGAAGGTCAAATTGGTTTTCATCATGCAGATTTATCCAGCCCCATTGGTCCAAATACATGGGAATCGGCATTTTGGAGTGCACAGACCGCAGCGCATGCAGCAAAACTCGTCAAAGATGGAGAGAAGTTCTGTTATGCATTATCACGCCCTCCTGGGCATCATGCTGCCAAAGATTACGCTGCAGGCTTTTGTTATTTTGGAAATACTGCAATTGCTGCCGAGTCATTGCGATCTAAATATAATAGAATCGCCGTGTTGGACATCGACGTACATCACGGTAATGGCACCCAAGATATCTTTTATGAGCGTGCTGATGTGTTGACCATTTCCATACATGCCGACCCCATTCGTTTTTACCCTTTCTTCTGGGGCCATGCCAATGAAATCGGAGAACATGAAGGCACTAACTACAATATCAATCTGCCTCTCAAACGAGGCACAAAAGATAATGAATATTTATTAACTTTGGAAAAAGCAATTAATCTTATCACTGAGTTTTCTGCTGATGCACTCGTGATTGCGCTTGGATTAGACGCTTATGAAAAAGATCCTCTGCAAGGGCTTTCAATTACCACTGAAGGCTTCAAGAAAATTGGTCGTGTAATTGGTGATACAATGTTGCCAACGGTTATCGTTCAAGAAGGCGGTTACCTTTCTCCAGAACTCGGAGAGAATCTCTATTCTTTTCTGGAAGGTTTCACAAGCGGAGGCAAAATATAAATATGATAACCGATCCCCAATGGTATTCAGTTCTTCCACCAATCATTGCAATTATTCTCGCTATCCGAACTAAACAAGTTATCCCCTCATTGTTTGCTGGTATCTGGATAGGTTGTTCGCTGTTATATGATTTTGACCCTATCAAAGGGCTGGCAATTAGCTTCGATAGCATTATAAATGTCTTTAGTGATCCTGGGGATACAAGAGTTTTGATATTTACGCTGCTCATCGGTGCATTAATTACCACCATAGAAAAATCGGGTGGTGTCAGTGGTTTTGTAAAATTTTTAGAAAATCGTGAATGGGTACACACGGGTTTTCGAGCTCAGATGCTAGCTTGGATGACTGGAATTATCATCTTTATTGAGTCCAATATAACTTTATTGGTTGCTGGCTCAGTCAGCAGACCGTTGTTTGATCGATATCGTATTTCCAGAGAAAAACTTGCGTACCTTATTGACGCTACCTCGGCACCAGTTTGCGTCATGGTGCCATTAAATGCCTGGACAGCTGTTATCATAGGGCTGATTGCATCAACGGGAATGGATAATGCTTTTTCAGTATTTATTAAATCCATACCATACAATTTATATGCAATAAGTGCGATTCTCTTGGCCGCATTCGTTGTATGGAAAAACTTGGACATTGGACCCATGTCCGCAGCTGAAGAACGGACCAAGAATGGTCAAATAAGTTGGCATGAAAATAGCCATACTGAAGAAAAAGAATCGATAACTCCTGAATCAACCGCCAATCAAAAAGATGCAGGATTAATGATATTCCCAATACTAACCATGACATTCGCAATGCCAGCTGGACTCTTTTTGACCGGTGATGGAGATATAATGAAAGGCAGTGGCTCAACCGCAATCTTCTGGTCGATATGTGCCGCTCTATTTGTTTGCTGGTGTATGCTGCTTACAAAAAAGAGAGCCAATGTAAATGGATTGATGCAATATTTCATGGAAGGCGCAGGCAAACTTTTACCCATCGCTGCAATACTTCTCATGGCACTGGCATTGGGTGATGTAGCTAAATTACTTGGAACCGGTCCGTACGTGGCTGGTGTGGCTGGTGCAAATGTGCCATATGTATTCTTAGCGCCACTGGTTTTTCTGGTGTCAGGTTTTATCGCCTTCTCAGTTGGTTCGAGCTGGGGGACTTTCGCAATAATGATTCCAATCGCGCTCTCGATTGCTACTTCATTGGATCTCTCCTCCTCCCTGATGCTTGGTGCCGCTCTCTCTGGCGGTATATTTGGTGATCATGCTTCACCCATTAGCGATACCACTGTTGTGGCATCAATGGCCGCAGGTACTGATCATATTGAACACGTTAGAACACAGCTTCCTTATGCGCTGATTGCTGGTTTTATCTCAATTATTGGATTCATGCTTTTGAGTGTACTGCCATAAGCCGCTGTATGAATAAGCAACCGGGCCACTCATACTGACCGAAGCATCATCTGAAACTTCAATCACCATTTTACCGGCAGGCATAATAACATCCATTTTTTTGGCAACGTTCATATCTCTTGCATTGGCTGCAAAAACTGCAGCACAAGCCCCAGAACCACAAGCCGTTGTTAAACCAGCGCCTCGTTCATAAACCTTAAGCTGTAGGTTATGCTTGTCAATAACTTCCGCGATGCCTACATTGACTCCTTCTGGAAATAACTCATCTGCTTGGATTTTTGGTGCCCATTTTTCGATATCAATATTATCAATGCTCTCAACAAAAAAAGTAATATGAGGATTTCCGATACTCGATATTACTGGATTAATCAATGGACCAATCTGAAAATCAGCATTAAGAGTATTCACTTCTTTAGAAAGTGGAATACTTTCTGGTGTCATGGATATCCTGCCCATTTCACATTTAACCCAATTGTTTTCTAATAAAGAGCAATTGAGTACACCGGCAAGAGTCTCAATATTGACCCCTTGAGTTCTATCCATTGTCATAAGCAACCAAGCGACACATCTGGTTGCATTGCCACAAGCCTCTGCCTCTCTACCATCAACATTTAAAATTCTCATGAAAACAGTAGCGCCAGCTGTTAACCCTTCTTCTGTTGGTTTTTCCAAAATTATTACCTGATCTGCGCCGATGCCTTTCCTGGGGTCACATATGCTCGAAATCTGATATTTGTCGGGCAAAAAAATCTCGTCACGCCCATCAAAAATAGCAAAATGGTTTTCTAAACCATGCATCTTGATAAAATTTCTGCCTTTCACAGAATCCGTATCGATGAGCGAAAATAAGTTCTCTTTAGTATTTCTATTCATTTGGATTTAAAATTTATGTATTCAATTAAATTAAGCTATGATGTTTTAATATAATCTGACTAAATATAGCATTGGATATATCAAAGTGGTGAAATGTGACAATAAAGTTATACACAGATGATGCTTATCTCGCCTCAAATGACAGCATTGTAGAGTCATTAAAAGACAATGAAGTTGTACTTGAAAGCACCGTATTTTATCCAATAGGTGGCGGTCAACCTGGCGACACGGGGACGTTATCCTGGGAAAATAATAAAGCCGAAGTAATCAATACTTATTGCGACGAGGGTGGTTCAATTCGTCATGTCTTGTCCGAAGATAGCTCACTACCAGCAATAGGCCAAACGATAACAGCCTCGATTAATTGGGAAAGACGGTATCTGCATATGCGAATGCATACCGGTCTTCATCTACTTGGCTCCATTCTTCAGTATGGTGTGACAGGTGGAAACATTTCTTCTGTAAAGAGTCGTTTGGATTTTGACATGGAAGAAACTGTTGACAAAGAAGCTGTCGACGCACAATTACAACAACTCATCGCAGAAGATCACCCTATTAGCTCAACATGGATAACCCAAGAAATACTTAAAGAACAACCTGAATTAGTTAGAACAATGTCCGTCAAACCACCCGAAACGAACGAGAGTATCAGATTGTTAAAAATTGGCGATATTGATCTTCAGCCTTGCGGTGGCACACATTTAAAATCTACCATTGAAGTTGGCAAAATAAAAATAGGGAAAGTCGAAAAGAAAGGCAAACGCAACCGACGTGTAAATATAGTATTGATGGATTAGGGTATTATTTTAACAGCACCATAAAAAGTTTATCGGAGAACAATGATGGCCATGGAAATCACAAGACGTTCAGTTATTAATAGCATACTGGCAGGAACTGCATCCTTAACTGTAAGTCCATCTGTATTTTCTATGGTAGGGCCTTCACCCAATATAATTCGCCTTAGCTCCAATGAAAATCCTTATGGGCCAAGCAAGAAAGCATTACAGGCCGCAGCTCAAGCTTCATCAAAAGGTGCATATTATCCCAGCAAAATAACAATGGAATTAGTGCAATTAATTGCTGAGAAGAATAATCTCGACACCAGTCAAGTTACCTTAAGCTCAGGGTCCAATGAGGCTTTATCTGCTGCAGTGGTTGGTTGGGGGAAAAACGGTAGCATTCTTTGTCCTGCATTTACCTATGATCTGCATCTGGGTTACGCCCAAAAAATTGGGACTAAAGTTATCCGTGTTCCATTAGATAAAGAAATGTCAATTGATCTGAATGCTCTTGAAGATAGATTGGATGATTCGGTCAGTATGGTTTATGTCTGCAACCCAAATAACCCGACAGGGAAAACCATAGATGGCGATGTCTTAAGAGATTTTTGTCGTATTATAGGCAAGAAAGCAACGGTCCTGGTTGATGAAGCTTATAACGAACTGACTCTCGATCCAGGCTACTCTTCGATGGTGGACTTGATCAAAGAAGGTGAAAATATCATTGTGGCAAGAACATTTTCAAAATTGTATGGCATGGCAGGTATGCGAATAGGTTATGCCATGGGCAGATCAGATTTGATTAGCAAAGTTCAAAATCATGTCATGGCATGGCCAAATATTGTTGGACTGGCAGCAGCACATGCCAGTTATACAGAAGAAGATTTTATAAAATTCTCATTAAATAAAATCAATGAAGGAAGGGCTCTAGTTAATGATACCTTCACAAAACATGATATCGAACCTCTTCCATCAGAAACAAATTTCGTTTGCGCGGACATCAAAAGAGACGTCAGTCAATTTGAAGCAAAACTACGTCAACAGAATGTTTTGGTACATCGCGCCTACTCACTTTATCCAACACACCTTAGAGTCAGCATGGGGAAAATTGAAGAGCTAGAAATATTCAGTGAAGTATTTGGTCAAGCTTATACAAGTTAAATTATTGACTCTTAGGTGAATATAGCTCAGCTTCGTCTCTCGAAAGCTCCTTAACCTTAAAATTCCACGTGGTCAAAGTTGAACTGACTCGCAAACGATATCGTCCGCTTAAATCAAACAATTTAACGCCATTACCTGCGTATTTTGTTTTAAAAATCCTGCCAATAAGAAATCCCGTGTCAGCATCCACTAACGATATTTCCAGCCCCATGCTCTCTTTATAATTGCTGTTAACACGCCAATCAAGTAACCATGGTGCTTGCACCTCAAATTCGGCGGTTGTGACGGACCTGTCACCTGAAAATTCACGTATAATCTTGGCTGCCTCTAGCTTCCAAGGCATCACAAGGAATAAGCCTAATAAGTAAACTAGATAGATACCATTTTGCTTTAACATTTGATTTGATCGTTGCATATTTGAAAATATTTATTACTTATCATTCATAAAATAATTTTACTTAATTCTCCAATATGATGTCTCAAACCCATAGGATTAACAAATCTTATCTAAACAAATCAATAAAATTAAGGCATAATTCTTTTTTATTTTCCCAAGTGAAGTACAACTCAAAATGATTTGGTTGACCCAAAAAAAATGCCTTAGGCTTAATTATTTTTTAGCAATTCTGTCATTTTCGATCATAACTGATCCTATATTTTCTCAGGAAAATCCGGAATCCATTCAATTTCAATTAGACAGCAACCAAATCATAAATGTTCAAAAGAAAGACGTTAACGTTAAGATAAAAATTGATGGAAAAATTGATGAGCCAGAATGGCAGGATATTACTTCCTATGATCCCTATAAAGTAACTAAACCGGATACCCTTGCCGACACATCTTACGAAAGCAATTTAAGATTCTTTTATACTGCCAATGGATTCTATATTTCAATGGATATGAAACAACCAAAAGACACCCTAGTTAAACGCTTCAAACCCAGAGATGACTGGCAAACCCAATCGGATAAAACGGGATTTTCAATTGATACGTCTGGAGAGGGGAAATACGGCTATTGGTTCTCAGTATCATTAGGTGGCTCAGAAGGTGATGGCACATTGATGCCCGAAAAAATTTATACTTCTGATTGGGATGGTGCATGGTATGCCGCCACATCAGAGACAGAAGATGGCTGGTCCGCAGAGTTCTATCTGCCATGGTCGCAAGTTGCGATGCCAAAAGACGCGGATGACCGAATTATAAATTTATATAGTTTCCGAGAAGTCGCTCATTTAAACGAGGAATGGGGATGGCCAGCACTTCCCGAATCTATGCCTCAATTCATCAGCCTTTTTCAACCAACCAGAATGAATAACGTCAACCTCAAGCAACAATGGAGTGTATTTCCTTATGCTTCGGCATCCTACGATCGAATTGACAAAGAACAATCAAATAGAGCTGGTGCCGATCTTTTCTGGCGCCCTTCAACCAACGCTCAAATAACCGCCACAATTAATCCAGATTTTGGTGCCGTTGAAGCAGATAATGTGGTGGTAAATTTATCGGCTAACGAAACATTTTTTCCAGATAAAAGACTCTTCTTTCAAGAAGGCAATGAAGTGTTTGTCACTTCCCCTAGAGCAAGCAATCATAACTGGGGGCGCAGCAGAGTCAGTATCATAAATACCCGACGCATTGGAAGCACGCCAGATCTGCCGTCACTACCAGAAGGCGTGAGTTTTTCTGAGCGCATTAAGAAAACCACCAAAGCAGATTTGACCGGCGCTCTAAAAACTACCGGTGAATTCAATAAATTCCGTTATGGAATCCTTGCTGCCTCTGAAGATGACACCGATTTTAAGGCTGATGACGATAAAATATACAATCAGGTAGGTCGAGATTTTGGAGCATTGAGACTCCTGTATGAAGATACAGATCAAGGAAAGACCAAAGGCTTAGGGTTTTTGTCAACCATAGTCACAAAACCCGATACGGATTCCGTGGTCAATGCAGTCGACATCCATTACTTGAGCGAATCTGGGGCTTGGAAAGCAGATGGTCAATATATTCATTCTAAAACACATGAAGACGGTTCTGGCCAAGGAGGTTTCTTGGATTTAGTGTACGCGCCAACCAAGGGTAGAAGCAGTCAACTCAAACTGACTGTATTTGATAAAAATATGCAGATAAATGATTTTGGGTTCAATCAAAGACGAAATACGCGTGATGCTCAGTATAATTTCACAGCCATAAATTCAAATTCAAAACGCTTTAGAGACACCTTAATGAGTGGCTATGTTCGCTATGCTGAGAACTTCGATGGACATCGAACATCAAATGCCATTGGCGGTAATTTTGATGTGACTCTCAATAGTTTGAATAAAATTAAAGGGTCTTTTGCTCATTGGCCACTTCGATTTGAAGATCGAGAGAGTTACGGCAATGGAACTTTCAAGCTTCGACCCAGATCGAGACTCAGATTTGAATATTCCACAAACAAAGCAGAGAAAATAGCTTACGGTGCGACCGTCACCTACCAAGAAGAAGACATGAAGGGCAGGAAACTTGAGGGAGAGATTGAATATACATGGTACCCAAAAACTAATATAAGTTTCGATATGAAATTAAAATATGTTGACGGGAGTGGTGGTTGGTTACTTCACCAACAAAGTAAAGACTTCACTTCGTTTTATCATCAGAAATGGGAACAAGAGTTTAAGTTCAATTACTTTATCAACGCCAAACAACAACTGAGCATTAATCTTCAATGGGTGGGCATACAAGCGCATGAAAATAAATTTTATGTTATTGATGCCGATAACTATAGATTAAATGAAATAAATAAACCCTATGAAGCAAGCGATAACTTCAGCATCTCAGACCTAAATATACAATTACGCTATCGCTGGCAAATAGCCCCTTTGTCTGATGTTTACTTGGTTGCCACTAAAACAGGAGCACACAGAAAACAACTTACTGCATTCAGTGATTTATTTGATGACACCATGGATAATCCCTTGAGCGATCAAATTATCTTAAAAGTTCGTTACCGTTTTGGTTCGTAACTAATACACTATATAATCCTTGCCATGAACTCTATCAAACCCATCAACTTGGGAGGTATCTTAACGCTTTACTTATCCATATTCTTCTCATCAACACTAGCTGCACAAGACAATTCTGAGTCCCTTCAAATTTCTCTTAATGACAGCAAAATCATCGATGTTCAACAACGAGATTTAGATGTTGAAATTAAAATTGATGGTAAGATTGATGAAGCTGCATGGCAAGATATTACTTCGTTTGAGCGAATGAAGGTATCAAAGCCAGACACCCTTAAAGATCCCATTTACAAAAGCATTGTGCGCTTTTTCTATACAGTAGATGGCTTCTATTTTTCTGTAGAGATGGAGCAACCCAAAAACACGTTAGTAAAACGCTTCACCAATAGAGATGATTGGAGAACTAAATCCGACAAAGTATCTGTCAGTATAGATACCTCAGGTGAAGCTAAATATGCTTATTGGATGGCATTGTCTTTGGGTGATTCAGAAGGGGATGGAACTTTACTTCCAGAAAGAAGGTATAGCATGGATTGGGACGGTGCTTGGTATGGAGCCACAGCTGAAACAGACAACGGTTGGTCTGCTGAGTTCTATATCCCGTGGTCACAGATGGCAATGCCTAAAAAAACCGGTGATCGAATTATTAATATTGAAACTCACCGCATGGTGGCTCATCTTAATGAAGAGTGGTCTTGGCCGCCACTCCCAGATTCTATCCCGCAATTTTTGAGTCTTTTCCAACCCACAAGAATGAATAACGTAAACCTCAAGCAACAATGGAGTATCTTTCCATATATGTCAGTCACACGTGATCGGATTGATGATAAGACCGCATATCAAGCTGGGGCTGATTTCTTTTGGCGTCCCTCAACCAATGCGCAAATTACAGCAACTATTAAACCTGATTTTGGAGCTGTTGAGTCTGATAATGTAATCGTCAATTTGACCGCAAACGAGACATTCTTTCCTGAAAAAAGATTGTTCTTCCAAGAAGGAAATGAAATCTTTAACGCCACACCTAGATCGGGACATCATGGGGGGCGGAACCGTTTTACTGTTATCAACACGCGCCGCATTGGCAGTGCGCCAGCACTTCCTGAATTGCCTGAAAATGTAAGTATTTCACCTCGAGATCAAAAAACTACAAAAGCAGATCTAATCGGTGCGCTTAAAACCACGGGCCAATACAAAAAACTGCGTTATGGTGTATTGACAGCCTTCGAAGAGGATACTAATTATCGAGCAGATAACAACCAAATATACAGTCAAGTTGGACGAGACTTTGGGGCACTGCGGTTACTTTACGAAGACAGCGAGCAGGGAGACATCAAAAGCCTCGGTTTATTATCAACCATAGTGACTAAACCAATCAGTGATTCGGTGGTGCATGCCATGGATTTCCATTACTTAACTGCATCCGGTGCTTGGAAGCTTGATGGTCAATATATCAATTCTGATACAGCTGACGGCAAAGGGAATGGGGGTTACACGGATATTTCATTCACGCCAAAACGAGGAAAAAAACACGATTTAAAACTGACCGTTTTTGATAAAGGCATGCAGGTCAATGACTTTGGTTATAACCAAAGAAACAATATACGTGACGTCCAATATAATAATAATTTTATTAACTCGAATACAGGTCGATTTAAAAATAGAGTAATCAGAAATTGGTTTAGGTATGGAGAAAACCTTAATGGCCAACAAGTGACCGGTGGTTTTGGCTCAGGGGTAGAGCTGCTATTTAATAACTTACATGAAATTAAAACTGGTTTTGCTTATTTTCCGGCTCGTTATGAAGATAGAAATAGTTTTGGTAACGGGACTTATAAAATCAAACAACGCAATCGATTTGAATTTGAATATTCCACGAATGAAGCTAAGAAAATATCAGTCAAAGGGAAAATAACTTATCAGGATGAGAGTTTATATGATGGAAAACTGACTTCTAAACTGGAAATGCTGTGGTATTTAAAAAGCAATCTAAGTATTGACGCCGAATTAGAATATGTTGAAGCAAGCGGCTGGTTATTACACCAAGAAGACACTAATTTTACAACATTTCGGGCGCAGAAATGGCAGCCTGAGATCAAGCTCAATTATTTTGCCACCGCAAAGCAACAACTAAGTCTCAACCTTCAATGGGTGGGGATTCAAGCTAATGAAGATAAATTCTATATCATCAATAATGATAATCTCAATCTAATAGAAACGACAAAGCCAGCTGGTGACTCTGATAATTTTAGTATCTCTCAATTGAATATTCAATTTCGTTATCGCTGGCAAATAGCACCTCTCTCTGATCTTTATATCGTTGCCACCAAAACTGGTTCAAACAGAAGTACGCTAACTTCATTCAACGAATTATATGAGGACACTATGGACAATCCGCTCAGCGATCAGATTATTTTGAAGATTCGCTACCGTTTTGGATCTTGATTTGACAAATATAACAGCTAGCTTTATTGCATTTATTTTTCTCTACGTGATAAGTTAATACTTAATATTATTTAACTAGAGATACAAAATTGAGCGAAAATACAAAATTAAAAGAGATGTTAATAAACTACGCATCATCTCATCAACACAAAATCAACGTTCTATTTCATTTAATTGGTATTCCAACGATCATGCTGGGTATCTGTATACCTCTTAGTTGGTTAAATTACGAGGTCTTCGGCCAATCCTTCACCGCTGCTCATGCAGTCATATTTGGTTTATTTCTCTTTTATATGACACTAGATATAGCTTTCTCAATTGTTTTTCTCATACTGGGATTATTGATTAATCAGTACGCAATTAACTTAAGCTTGCAATCATCTGCTGGAACTATTGCTGCAATAGCTTTTTTTGGTGGTTACACATTACAATTTATCGGACATGCAATCGAGAAATCCATGCCTGTTCTAGTTAAACACCCAATCCAGGCAAATATCGCTGCGCCGTTTTTTGTGATTGTGGAAATCTTTGGAATCCTTAAACTGAGACAAGATTTATTTGAAGAAATAAATCTTCTTGTTCAACATCACAGAGAAAAAGAGAGTTGATTGTCTTAATATAAAAAGAAAGATTGAGGGGTTACTATCAAAAACAAAAAGAATAAATCCAAAAGAATAACAAGGCGTGCCTTTATTGGAACGTCAGCTGGTGCCGCTGCAATGCTAGGTAATGGCGCTAATTCGAAGGAATCAATACAATCCGATCAAAAAATAACTGCTCCAGCACCCTCAAAATCCGAGCTTGATCGAGATGTTGGGAGCACTGCACCACCAAATAAAATCTTAAGAGCAGCTCAACGCCCCGGATCCGACTTAATGGTTCAAACATTAAGAGATCTCAATATAGAATTTATTGCTGCAAATCCTGCATCCAGTTTTGAAGGACTCCAAGAATCCATTGTAAATTATGGAACTCCTCCAAATACTATGCCAGAACTTATAACTGCGCTTCATGAGGAATCTGCTGTAGATATGGCGCATGGTTATGCAAAATCTCAAGGTCACCCTATGGCGGTTATGCTACATGGTACAGTTGGATTGCAACACGCGTCCATGGCGATTTATCAATGCTATCACGATAAAACCCCCGTAGTTATAATAGTCGGTCGTGATGATAAATTTTTTCGACAAGAACAAACTGCAAATGATATTGCCGGACTGACACGAGCATTTACAAAATGGGACGCCCAACCAACTACCCTTAAAGGCGCGTTAAGCGACATTCAGCAAGCTTTTAATGAGGCGATCACGCCGCCAATGGGGCCAACAATTGTTGTCATTGACGTTGAGTTGCAGAAAGAAGAAGCTGGAGATTTAAAAATACCAAGCTACAAACCTCCAATTTTTCAAGCTATTAGCAAAAAGGAAGCAAAACAAATAGCACAAAACCTACTTAAAGCAAATAACCCAAGACTCCAAGTTGGCAAACTAAGAACGCCAAATGGCATTGAGAATGCGATTAAATTAGCAGAATTATCAGGTTGCTCGGTAAGAACAGCTGCTACAGGCGGACCCATGAGCTTCCCAGAACGTCATCCGCAATGTGGCAAAGGTCAAGATGATAATTATGATTATATCCTGGGTTTAGAATCCGATGGTAGGGACACATCAATTCAAGGTCCAACATTGCTCTCAAATGCTAATAATAGAGATTTATCTGATATTGGTTTTGGTTTCATTAGAGAACCAGTTGTTCCGCCAAGGAGGGATCTCTCCGGAAATAATGATATAACCTCTGACGCTGAAGTGAGCATCCCAATTATCATTGAACAATTTAAACGTATTCAAGCAAAAGAAGATGTAAATACTATCGCCAACAGACGAAAAATACTTGCTACTGCAAACTCACAGAATTACCGACAAGCTCTAAAAGTAACGCTTGAGAAAAAAAGAAAAGGATGGAATTCAAGTCCAGTGAGCCTGGCAAGGCTATATTCTGAGTTATGGCCACTTATCAAAGATTTAGATTGGTGCCTTTCATCGCCAACTGTTTTTTCAAGCAGGCATCACATTGGGCTATGGGATCACAATAAACCATACAGCTATCTCGGCATGCATGGTGCCGGAGGTATTGGTTACTGTATAGGTGCTTCTGCTGGAGCAGGTCTAGCTGCCAGAAGTCGTGATAGGATTGTGATCAATATTCAATGTGACGGCGATCTGAATTATACACCAGGATCTTTGTGGACGGCAGCACATCACAACCTCCCTTTATTAACCATTATGCATAATAACCGAGGATATCATCAGGAAGTCATGTATCTGCATTATATGGCTGGCGTCCGAGGAAGAGGCACTGATCGTATGCACATTGGTACGACTCTGCGAGAACCGTTTATCGATTACGCTAAGTTAGCAGAAGCTTATGGGGTGCAGAGTGAAGGTCCAATAGATAACCCTGAAAACCTTACAGCCGCTTACAATCGAGGTATTGAATCCGTTTTATCAGGCAAGCCATATCTAATTGACGTAATAACAGAACCAAGATGAATCAAGTTATAACGAAAATCATAAATAAACGAGCATGGATTATAATTTTTCTAGGTTTTCCGATCTTTGCCGCTTCTGCTGACCTAGATAATGGGGTTTCACTCTATCTGGATCATGGGTGTTACAGCTGTCACGGATACAATGGAACTGGCAGATATCCATTGGCAAATGATGTCAGTGGGATTATGACCAGCGAAGAACTTTTTATTATCTTCTTACGATTAAGAGCAGATTTGAACCCAATGACCCCAACAAACAGTATGCCAAATTATAGCGAATCGGTTATTAGTGACAAAGAAGCCAAAGATATATACGCTTATATGAAAACTTTTAAAGACGATCCACCGGAAATTGAAAATATACCCGTGCTCAAAGAAATTCTAGACAATGCAAACAGGAACCAAAATGATGAACAAAATAAGTAAAATTTTAAAACTATTCTTCACATCTTTACTGATAATTTATTTTTACCAGCCTCTGATGGCACATCACTCAGCAGTGGCTTTCGATAAAACTAAAACTGTGACCATTTCTGGAACAATAACTCGATCAGTATGGCGCAATCCGCATATGGCCATCAATATGGATGTAACAAATGACGATGGCAGCTCAGATTTATGGAAAATTGAAGGGCCTGGTACAACTATTCTCTCTGGACAAGGCTTTAATAAAAAAATGTTAACCGATGCCACAAAGTCAAAAGAAAATATTACTGTAACTGTTCATCCTCTTCGGACAGGTGCCCCAGGAGGATTACTGCAAAAAATTACGCTTGCAAATAGTGAGACATACACAGTTGGCGAAGATTACGAAGAAGTGGCAACGAATGTTCAAGAAAGAATTATTCCTTCGCTTGTAGAATGGTCACCACCTCCAGAGGGTGAAACTATACAAGAAAGAGAAGCAAAAACTCGACCAAAACAGCTGCCATTATTGGCAAACAGCCCTCGTCAAACAAGTTTGGGGGCACTTGACCCAGAAAATCTTAATAAAAAGAGGCCTCCTGCACCCTTTGATGTAACTGGTATATGGTCTTTTAGAGGCGAAGACAGAGGGGAAACAAACTATACATCGATGTATGGTTCTTATGAGTTCAAACCACATCCAAAATTTACTGAAAAAGGTCGCAAAACTCTGGACGAGTATCTCAGCTTTGCTCGTGCTGGTAAGCGATATTATGAGCCAACGGCAAGGTGTTATCCCGCTGGGATGCCTCGCCTAATGACTCGTTATGGTGCATTAATGATGCTGCAATACCCTACTGCAATTTACATGGTTTCCAGGCTTAATAACGAATACAGAGTTATTTGGCTGGATGGTAGAGATAGAGAACCCGTTGATACTCGCGACAACAATTGGAATGGCGAATCCATAGGTCATTGGGAAGGCGACACCTTGGTTGTAGAGACGCTTGGATTTACCGATGAAAATCATTTAATTCAACAAGGCATCTTTACTGGCGATCAATTAAAAATAGTTGAACGTTACTCTATGCTAAATGATGGAAATACCTTACAAATTGATTTCACAATGACTGACCCAGAACACTGGGAAGGGGAATGGAAGCATACAAAATTTAGAGATCTAACATTACGCGCCGATATCAGGGAAGCAAATTGCATTGCGGCTGATAATGAATTACTGCCAGGTATGTAAGAATTAAGGAAATACTATGTTTAACAAGAAACGATTAACCATATATTGTTATTTATTAAGCCTATTCTTTATATTTAATAATTCTTTTGTTCAAGCACATCATTCTCACGCCAATCTTAACAGAGAAGACATAAGAATCTACAGCGGTGTCGTGACAAGATACAGCTGGACCATGCCTCATGTGTTTCTAAAAGTAAAAGCGCCTGATCAATCTGGCGAGGTGGTTGAATACAGTATTGAAATGCTGCATCCGCCTGCCATGGCTAAACGAGGTTGGAATAAAACGAGTTTCAGGCAAGGGGATCTCATTACTTGGGAAGGACCTCATGACTTTAATGAATCAAGACATTATACCGGATTGAGTTGGGCAGAAAGGAATGATGGTTCTCGGCTTTCAATGACTGAACAAGAAGAAGGAGAAATCAATCCTTCTACCGACTTTTCAGGTTTATGGAAAAGATCCGATTACGACCCAGAGACAGGAAAAGCAAAATTTAATCCTCATTACAAACCGCCAAAAGGTTGGCCGCTTACAAAAGTCGGTCAAAACTTGGTTGATAATTTCCATGAAGATCAAAATCCCATGGTTAACTGCGGTAACCCTGGCCCACCCAAAGCCATGATTGTGCCTTACCCAGTAATGATAACGAGGCCTAATGATGAAACGATTGTGTTTGAGAGAGAATTAATGCAAACAGCTAGAGTTATTCATTTGGATCACCAAAAAGAGAAGGGTGCCCCATCAAAACTTGGGCACTCAATCGGACGGTTTGAAGATGGCGGCTTGATTGTTAAAACCGATAATTTTGTTGATGATCCATGGGGATCGCATACGGGTATAGATTCCAGTAAACAAAAACACTTAACTGAGAAATTTACTCTATCAGAAGACGGTTTGTTCTTATATGCAGAAATTACTGTTGATGATCCTGTGTATTTATCAAAACCACATACCTTTTATCATCGTTGGAAAAAGATTGCTGACCGTGAAGTCATTCAAGCGCCATGCACAATGGAAAGCGCAAAATTATACCTACAAGGCGGATAAGAAATAACTACATATCATTCTTATTGATTTTCATAGAAGCCACCAAGCAACCGCAAGCAAATTCTGGGATAGGTTTGTAAAAATAAATTTTTCCTTTTCCTCCTGCAGCACCTGCCACAGCAATTGATGTTCTTATTTCAAATGCGCCTTGACCTGCTTTTGCTAAAATATCTTCATCTTTGTAATCAGTCATTGCACAACGATCATTCTTTTGCCAGTTACTAAGAAACTCCCTGTCCCATTCCTCATTTATTTTGCCGCTATCAGGAGTGCATGGCCAATGTGAAGTCCCACCGGTACCAATTAAAGCTATTCTCTCTGGAATGCTTTCAAAAACTTCTCTAATAGCGACACCAAATTTATAGCTTCTGGAAAAAGGTGTTAAAGGAGGAGATTGACAATTTATATTGGCGGGGATGATTGGAATATCATAACTTGGTGTGAGGTGATGCAAAGGCACCATCATACCGTGATCAAATTTCCACTCCTCTGAATAAGAAACATCAATTTCATTTAAGAGTAACGAAATTATCCTTTTTGATAGCTCTGCATCACCAGGTATTCTTACTTTCTCTATACCTAACCACTGTGAATCTTCAATTGGTCCTTCATAATATTGCCCCATTCCAATCGCATAGGTTGGCATATTATTATTGAAAAAATTTGCATAATGCTCTGCAGAAATTATGAATATAGCATCAGGCTCCACTTCTTCAATTTCTCTTTTGAGTCGAGAAAATTGAATTTTTAATTCAGCAAGATCATTTTGATTGGCTGCTTCTGGACGGCTGGTAATTCCAGGAGCATGGCAACAAATTCCCGCATACACCAGACTCATAAAAAGATCATCTTGTTAGCATTTATTTTAAACATAATGCTTATTTGTCAGTAATATTCTCAGCAGTAACGCCTTCGGCTTTTAAGGCAATCTTAGTGGCTTCTCTTGCCTCCATCCGTTTGCGATGCGCCATCCAATTTGGCATATCAGCAACATGCTCTACAACATCTTCTCTTTGGCTCCAAATATGAAATACAAATAAATAAGCATCACAAACACTATAAACGTCACCCAACGCCCATTTTTTTCCTGACAGTCGCCTTTCAACCTCCATGAGTGTATTTTTTAGATTGGGTATGCCGACCTTCAATAGTTCCGAATACAATTCCTTGCTATCGACCAATAAATTCGGTCTAAATAAAGGTCGAAATGCAATGTGGACTGTACTTGATAGAAAATTCATCCATTCGTGTGCCCTTGCCCGAGACAAAGGGTCATTCTTAGGTATAAGCTCAACAGAAGCTTTATCAGCAATATAAGATAATATTGCGTGAGTTTCAGTTAACACTTTATCCCCCGTTAGAAGTGTCGGTATCTTGCCCCAAGGATTCATTTTCTTGTAAGCGCTTTCTTTATGCTCACCCTTTCTAATTCTCACTGGCATCGCTTCATAAGCGAGGCCAGATTCTTCCAGAGCAATGTGACAGGCAAGTGAACATGCCCTGGGGCTAAAAAATAGTTTTAAATCAGTCATGTTCGATTCCTAATAATCTTATATATTTCCATAATATGGCAAACGTTATCGTGATGTTTTTTAAACTCTAATCAAAAAATAAATTCGACTTTGGTCAATCCTACTCATAACATTAATATTTGCTATGCATTATTGAAAAATAACGTAAACATAAAAATACATAAAACCATGAATATCTATAAAACTACAATAATATTCTTTATTTTCTTCTTGGGATCAGTTTCTGCTAAAGATGAACAAGAAATTCCCGATTGGAGTGGCATTTGGGAGCGATATGAAGACAATGGAGGAATGTTTGATGTGTCTACAACTAAACCTCCAGAAGGTCGTGCCGGCAGCCCAAATGTTAGACAATTTCCACCTTTGACTCCCCTTTGGGAAGAAAAATACAAGAAAAACCTAGCATTGGTTGCAAGAGACAGATTGCCCGATCCAATATCCATTTGTGGAACACCAGCTGGCTATCCTCGACTGCTTGCTTTACCTGATGTCTATGAATTTATAGTGCGTCCTGAAAAAACATGGATAGTTACTGAAAACGGGCCAAATATCATGAGAATCTATACAGATGGAAGAGGCCACCCCAAAGAAAATGAGCGCTGGCCAACCTACACTGGAGAATCTGTAGGTTCATGGGAAGGGGATGTCTTGCATTTTAAGACAGTAAGCATGATTGGAGAAAAAAACACTGTTCTAGACAGGAGTGGAATGACCTTAAGTGAAAAAGCAACTATCTCAACCAGTATTTTTAAGAATGAAGCAGGCTTACTTCGCGCGGAATTAACGATAGTCGATCCAATTGCATTAACTCAACCATGGCATGTAACTCGTCATTTCAGAAAACTGCCCAAAGAAACACGAATATTTGATTATGCTTGTGCTGAAAATAATCGGAACCCAATTACAAACACAGGAAAAACGCTAACTCTTGGTCCAGATGGGATACCAATCGATAAGAACATCGAATAAAGAGGTTATTATGCTAATACATCGAATACATAAATACTGCTTTTTAATATTAAGCCTAATATTAATTTGTTGGGGAAATTTATACGCGCATCACTCAAGCGCAATGTTTGATAAAACACACGTCCTTAAAGTAAAGGCTGTTGTAAAAGAATTTCAATGGGCCAATCCGCATGTTTGGATACAGATATACATCCCAAATCAAAATAACAAAGAAGAATGGAGCATTGAAGGAATAGGAATAAATACATTATTTAGAAGAGGGTGGAGGCCAAATTCTTTCCAGCCTGGTGATGAAATAGACATTAGTTTCAACCCGATGCTTGATGGTTCTCATGCAGGGCTCTTTATTGGTGCCAGATTTGAAGATGGGAAAATATTAGGAAAGTGGGAGAATACGAATAATTAGCTGCGTAATGTTCGAATTCCTTTTAATAAAGTTTCACAAAAAGCATTCACATCAGAGCGATCCATTACTGTAGAACAAACTCCAGTCAA
The DNA here is from genome assembly GCA_036166115.1 of Pseudomonadota bacterium. Taxonomy (GTDB): domain Bacteria; phylum Pseudomonadota; class Gammaproteobacteria; order Steroidobacterales; family Woeseiaceae; genus SP4260. Next base: position 19,945 of record JAYZHY010000032.1, read on the forward strand.
TCCAGGAGTTAACCAATATCCTTTGCTAAACATATAATAATGCAATCCATTGCTCTTATAGACCTTTCCCCTTTCACTGCAATCCGATAATATCGTATCGTTAATCGTCATTCCAAAGATTGAAAATTGCCCTTCCACCCTTCCATCCACGTCGCTTAATTCAAAAACCTCTTTAATACCACTGCGAAATAACGCTCCAAGTTTATTAAGTTCAATGAATGCATCTTCTGTTAGCATTTCCATGGTCTTCTTGCCTGCAGCCATACTGACCGGATTTGCATTAAATGTTCCGCCATGAGGTAATTTTGCCCTCTCACCATGTGACTCAAAAACGTCCATGACATCATTATGACCGGCAACCGCTCCAATCGGAAATCCGCCACCTATAATCTTTCCTAGTGCAGTTAAATGCGGATTGATTTGTCTTTCAGTTTGACAGCCAGAATATCCAGCCCTAAAAGAGACAACTTCATCCGCAATCAATAAAATATGATATTTTTCACACACATCTTCTAGCATCTCAAGAAATTCGTCACTGGGTATTGATCTGCCATATGTTTGACCAAATGGGTCAATTAGGATGGCGGCCAATTCATGAGCACTGTCCTCGATTATTTTCTTGGCAACGGATGCATTATTAAAAGGAATAATAACTACATCATTGAGAACTCCTTGAGGTGTTCCTGATGAATAGGCCATCGATTTTGGTTTTAATTCTTCAGGGCTAGTTTTATCAACACCAAGGCTGACTTCTGCATAGTCGTAACTGCCATGGTAAGAATTCTCACACTTTACAATCTTACTTTTACCGGTATAAGCTCGAGCTGCTTTAATTGCATTCATGACAGCTTCAGTGCCTGAATTCATGAATCTTATTTTTTCAAAATTTTGATTACGACTGCATAACATTTCAGCATAGGAGTACTCGGTTTCACTGCCAAATGAAAAACCAGTGCCTTTTTTTATTTGACTAATTGCAGCTTTGGTAACCTCAGGATGCGCATGTCCGTGTATAAGAGCAGTATAATTATTATTTAAGTCAAAATAACGATTGCCATCAATATCATTAAGATACTTTCCTTTGGCTGACTTAATATAGATCGAATGTGGTGACAGACTGATTGTGCTCCTCGACCCTCCATCGGGAAGCACCTCTTTTGCAGTCTCAAAACTCCTTCGTGATTCTTCTAAGGAGACCTCTTTTGCCATCAGTAATTTATTGCATACTTTCTGTCAATTGATGTTATTTGCAACACTGTTATCTAGAAAAGCAGAGAATTGATCCAGATTAATACCAGGTGTCGATTTGATCTTAGCGCGCATTTCTTCAGCGAGAATCAAATCTTCACTTCCACTTGCTGCTGCAATTAACCCCACAATTGAGGGAGTTCGGTTTGGCACCCAGTTTAAGGATCGTTTATAAGCAATAACGGCTTCGTCAAACCTGCCTGCCGCTGCCAATATCTCACCGTATAACTCAGAAGCCGGTTTCATTGGCATAGGTGGTCCAGAAGGAGTAGACATATTATTCAATTCAATGTCAGAAGCTTCTTTAGCTAGATTAACTGCATCATCATATTCACCAGCAGCCAATTTCATCATCGCCTCCACTTCTTTTTCAAGAATCTGAATCTGCAGGGCATTGTATGCACGGCCCGAACTTTCTGCTTTCATGCGAAGACCTTCCAGTCTATCTATCGCTGCAGAGACAGTCTGCATATCTCGTTCAATCGCCGCACACATCCCAGCAGCAGCAATTAATGCACTATGCTGACCTTCAGTGCTATCAGAACTGTCCAATTCAACTCTTGAACAATCCGCAGTCTCAATTGCATGTCTTGCAAGAACATTTAAATATCCATAATGCGCAAAATTATTACCTGGATTCATCTCAACTGCTTTTAAGGCTATGTTTAAGTTCTCTTCTGCTCGATCATAGTGACCCAACATAAGATTGCCATAATGCAGCCATTGGAGCGCATGAAAATCTTCACGGCCCACCGCTGAATTTGCTAGATTCGTCACATTGTTCGCCATCAATGTCTTGGTATGACTTACTGCCGAAGCATAGGACTCAATATTAGAGTTCACCACACGCTCCCACATCCCAAGCTGTAAAAATATGTGTGAAGGCATATGCAGAGCATGAGCCGAGGATGGAGCAATCTCTGCATAAGCTTTTGCGGCAGGTAATGCAAGAATTGCGTGATCCGGATCATCTAAAGAATGAATTGTAAAGTGTGCTGCCCCTGGATGTGACTTATTTTCAGCATGAATCGGCATCACAATTGAAGCCGCAAGTGCTTGCCTCTTATATCCATCATCGCCAGGACGAATGGTTCCAAGCAGTGACAGAGCATAAAAGATTGATATCTCATGATCATCAGGCCATTTTATGTGCATTTTTTCCATGGCGTTGGAATATGCAATGTCTCTTTCAAGCTTATCTTCTGAGCTAAAAAACAAGCCTTCAATCGCAGTCATATATGCTTTTTCTTTTTCAGTTTCTGCTAGCGCAAGACGACCCTCAAAAGTTGGAGCAAATCGGCTCAAAAGTTCCCTGCCTTCATTTAAATTTTGCCTTGCCCATAGCGGAAAATTGTTGCTCATGGCCTGGCCCCAATAAGCCATTGCAAATGTTGGGTCTATGATTGTTGCGTCCTCAAAAGCTAATCGTGCAACATCAAATTGAAAATTATGCAGCCCTTTAACACCAGTTAAAAATGCTTCTTGAGCATCGGGTGAACCTGAGTTATTAAAACTGATATTTCCTAGATCCGGTGTATTTGAATCTTCTATTTGAGAGCATCCAACAAAAGCTCCCAAAAAAAACATAATTAATGAAATTTTTGCTATTTTTTCTACTTTCATCTTACCTAACTCCTATAACATCAATGAGATCATCCTAAAGCTTCCAGATATGTGTGTCTAGAACTCAATTGAAAAGAATCGTTAATTAACTGTAAAGCTCTTATCTGTAGTCTTCTGATAACGCTTCAAGGGTTCTTTTTCTAGTTTCAGGCATAAAGAATACTACAAAAATCAATTGCAATACCATCATCATGGCAAAAAATACAAAAATTGCATAAGGTTCAAACCTGCTTAGAAAATAAGGCATAACCAATGCAATTATTGCCGCCAAAACCCAATGTGTTCCGCTCCCTAATGATTGCCCTTTTGTGCGCACATTATTTGGGAATATCTCAGCAAAGAACACCCAAATAACGGCTCCTTGGCCAATAGCGTGAGACGCAATAAAAAGAAAAACGAAGAACACCACAATGACGCCACTCGCATCTTGATAAAATGCACTGGCAATTGCAGATAGCGAAATTATATAACCCAAAGAACCAATTTTCATCAGTACTCTTCTTCCAAAATTGTCTATCAACATCATCCCAAGCAATGTAAATAATAAATTAACCAATCCAACTCCAGCAGTTGATAAAAGTGCAGTTGCATCACTTAATCCTGCTAAAGAAAATACTCGTGGTGCAAAATAAATAATGAAGTTTATACCGGACAACTGATTAAATAGGGCAATAAAAAATGCCAGTAAGATCGGGATGGTATATGCTCTTGAGAATAGACGATCCATCAAAACAGCTTGTGAGTTTTTAATGCTCGCTATGGTCTCTGAAGTGACCTTTGGATCAATGATATCCAAAATCTTCTTGCATTCTTCTTCGTCATTTTTCCTCAATAAAATCCATCTTGGGCTCTCAGGGACACGCACAACTAACATCAGAAATACTGCTGCTGGTATCAATTCAATTCCAAGCATCCAGCGCCAATTCAATGAGAAGAACTCGGACAAGAGGTAATTGGACAAAAAGGCAATTAAAATACCAAATACAATCTGAAACTGATAAAGAGCAACCAGCCTCCCTCTGATTGGAGCTGGTGCAATCTCAGCAATATACGCTGGAACCACAATTGAAGACATGCCAACACCAAAACCACCTAAAAACCTCATAAAAGCAAAGAAATAGGGATCGGATGCAACTGCGGAACCTAATGCAGAAACAAAATATAATATGGCTACAGTAACCAAAATTCTCTTTCTGCCAAAACGCTCACAAATTACTCCACCGAAAAGTGCACCGAATACGGTTCCCCAGAGCGCAGAAGACATAACCATTGCGCCATGCATCAAATCACTGGACTGCCATAATATTTGTAATGGCTGATCAGCTCCCGATATAACAGCCGTATCAAACCCAAAAAGAAAACCGCCAAAGGCTACAGCTAAAGACCAAAAGAAAATATTTTTCATAACGATTATCTCATTTAATAAAACTTTTAAATTACATTAACATTCTTATATGCTTGTCAATACTAAATAGAGCTTGTATAAATTAAAAGCTGTGTAAGATTTATTACTTAAACTAGACACTTTAATCAAATAAAAATCGAAGGAAAAATATGGCTCTTACTAAATCTTTAAAAAGAATCTTAATTGTTGTGTCTGCAATAGTCTCTATAACCGTAATTATTTTTTATGCTCTGGCCTTTGGCTGGCTCGGCATACACGATGGTCCTGGAAATATTACTAATAAAGCGATACCCACCTCAATTATTAAAGAAAGAACCAATATACAATCTGCATCAGCCACTAAGATTGGATCAAACAATGCCAAGCAAATATTGTTCGGAGACCTTCACGCCCACACGACTTTATCCTTCGATGCATTTATAGGTAGCCTTCCAATGATGCAAGGGGAAGGTACGCATCCATTGGCTGATGCTTGTGATTTTGCAAGATTCTGCTCGGCTTTAGATTTCTGGTCAATTAACGATCATGCAGAAGCGTCTACTCCGAGACGCTGGTCAGAAACGGTTGAATCAATTCAACAATGTAATGCTGTTGGCGGCAATGGACAAAACCCAGATACGGTAGCTTTTCTTGGCTGGGAGTGGACTCAAGTTGGTGGAACACCAGACAGGCATTACGGTCATAAAAATGTAATATTCAAGGACATTGAAACTGAAAAAGTACCCAAACGACCCATTCACTCAGGCGGAATCGCTAGCGAAGCTTTAAGGGGTTTGCCGCTAAGAAATGGTCCGCTTTTATTTGCACTTGACCCCAATCAACGCATGTTAGATTTTAATTTATACCTCCATGAGCTCAGGCAAACTGAAGAATGCGAAGAGGGAAAATCTGTCTGGGATTTACCCAGTAACTGCAAAGAAGGAGCTGACACGCCAGCAAAACTGTTTGCAAAACTCGATGATTGGGGGTTTGAATCAATTGTTATACCACATGGAACAACATGGGGTTTTTATACGCCACCAGGATCGGAATTCAATAAACAGCTTAGTGGAGATTTGCATGATCCAAAACGACAAACCCTTTTAGAGGTTTTTTCTGGTCATGGAAATTCAGAGGAATACCGTAACTATCGAGCGATAGTTATGAATGAATTAGAACAACCAGTTTGCCCAAATCCCACTAACAATTACCTGCCTTCCTGTCACCGTGCTGGCCAAATTATTGAGCAGCGTTGCTTGGAATCAGGAGAAACAGAAGCCGAGTGCTCTCGTCGCGCGGCAACTGCCAGACAAGATTATGTAAATGCCGGCACTGCTGGGCATTATACGGTTCGCGGCGAAAGCCCTGAGGAATGGTTAGATTCAGGGCAATGCAGAGATTGTTATCTGCCGGCATTCAATTATCGTCCTGGTGGAGCTGCGCAATATATTATGGCTCTGACTAACTTTGATGATCCTGACAATCCGCGTCGTTTCAGATTTGGTTTTATGGCCTCAAGCGATAATCATTCCGCAAGACCAGGAACTGGTTATAAAGAATTCTCAAGAAGAGGCATGACTGAATCGGTCCTCGGTCCAATAAATAAAAGAGCCGAAAAAGGCTTTCGATTTAATGACGGGGAACCAACAGCTGTCAGTGATGATATCGACCTAGGAGAGATGTTAATGGCTGGGAGGAGGGAATTAAATCTCATCAAAACCACATCCAAAACAAGAAGGCTCGATATCATCCCACTTCTAATTACCGAAAGAGAAAGACAGGCATCATTCTTCACCACAGGAGGATTAATTGCAGTTCATTCAGAAGGTAGAAATAGAAATGCCATATGGAATTCAATGAAAAAAAAATCCGTATATGGGACCAGTGGAGATAGAATCTTATTGTGGTTTGATCTTAAAAATGCAAATGGAGAAAAAACAGTCGGCATGGGCGGCGAAACAATTATGTCAGATTCACCACAATTCGAAGTGAAGGCAGTGGGTGCTTTTGAGCAAAAACCTGGATGCCCTGACTACAGTTATAATGCCTTATCTCCTGAAAGACTAAATAATTTATGTCGTGGTGAATGTTACAACCCCTCTGATATCAGAAAATTAATTACACGCATTGAAGTTATTCGGATATTGCCTCAAATAAATCCAAATGAAGATATCGCAACACTTATTCAGGACCCGTGGAAAACCATAGAATGTCCTCTTGACCCAGATGGTTGTAATGTTAATTTTATCGATGAAGAATACACATCCCTTGGAAGAGATGCAGTATATTATGTTCGTGCTATTCAAGCACCTTCCCCAGCGGTCAATGCAGCAAATATGAGATGCGAATATGATGAATTCGGTAATTGTAAAAAAGTTAATCTCTGTCATAACGATCACAGAGGAGACCCAAATGATGATTGCATGGCAATGAATGAAGAACGTGCCTGGTCATCGCCCATATTTGTTGATTCAGCAAATCTTCACAATAGCATCGCACAAGTAATAGAATAATTTCTGCAGCTGTTTTATGAGTTCAGAGATTATATTTAAACGCTTAACTTGGCTTATTGTCGGAGGGCTTTGTGGTTTATTATTTGCTGGTTACGGTATATTTACAAAAATCTCCATTAATCAAACTCTTGACAGTAATACAATCGCGACCGTCAATAATGCTCTAATTACAAGAGAAACTTATTTACGTGCAATTGATCGATACAATAGTGACACAAAAGATGCTTTGGACAAGAATGACCGTGCATGGGTTTTGCAAAGACTAATAGAAGAAGAGTTACTTGTTCAACGTGGGTTATCGTTAGGCATAATAACAACAGACAATGATGTAAGGGGAGCCATAGTTCGCGCTCTTATCGCCTCAATAAATGCTGAGGCAGCTGCAATGATGCCGAATGAAGAAGAACTGTTCGAATATTACAACTCAAACGAAGAAAAATTCACTTACCCAGCTACCATTTCAATTCAAGCTTGGGTCTCATCAACTGAAGAAGATGCCTTATTACTAAAAAAAGGCCTCCTTGAGAACAAGGAATCTGAAAAGTACGAAAATATTAGACTTTTGAAAAATATACCCAGTGGTCTTTTAACTTTAAATAAAATTAGAGAATATCTCGGCCCTTCTATCGCATCGGCAATCAAATTAGAAACTGAAAATAATGTAATTATTCAATACTCACAGGACAGATGGTACATCGTCTACATTATTGAAAAAAACGTTGGTGTAGTGGAACCTTTTGAAAATATTAAACACCAAATACACAATGAATTCATTAGATCTGAAGCCGATAAGAAGTTAAGAGAATATATCAATAACCTCAAAGACAATGCATCCATCGCTTACTCCAATGAAGCGCTATGAATAGACACATATCAACCCCAAGCTTAATGATATGGATAATTTTTTGCATGTTCTTTGCAACTGCGCATGCTCATACTAAAAGTGAAAGTTATTCAAATTGGACATTGAATCAAAACAACATTACCGGCGTTATTACGATACCTTCATATGAGGTAACCCGTTTACCTGAAATTCAATCAAGCAATCAATCCTTAACAAGGGTATTTCTTGAACACGCAAAAAACACAATAAATATAAAAACAAAGGATCAAAGTTGTACTCTTAAATCAGATCAATCTTTGAATGCTTCGGAAGAATTCGTCCGAATTGAATTACAGTATCAATGCAATACCGATTCAGTTTTTAATATAGATTACAGAGCCATCTTTGATGTATCTCCTTCTCATACTCACTACGCCAAAATATACAAACAAGGAATCTTAATCTCAGAATTACTCCTCAATAATTCATCTGGAATATGGAAGATTGATCCCACGATTATTGCAAAAGAAAATAGCTCTCTCCAAAGCTTCTTTAAACTCGGACTTGAACATATCCTTGGCGGGTATGATCATCTGGCTTTTTTATTTGGCATACTCTTAGTTGCCAATACAATGTTACGAAGTGTTATTGCTATTTCTGGATTTACTCTGGGTCACAGTGCCAGTTTATTTGTAGCAACTATTGGTTTGGTGGAGGCAAACAGCAGGATAGTGGAAGTTTTTATTGGCTTCACCATAGCATTGATGGCCATTGAATACGCTAACAAAAGACACTCAAAATACTCGTCACAACTCTCAAAAGTATTCCCTTTAATATTATTTTTCATCGCTATATTGGGATTAATGTCAGGAAATATCTCACTCAAAGCAAGCATTGGTTACTTAGGTTTATGTTTGTTTACCTATTGCTACTTAAATACAGAAAGACTGTTAACTGTAATAAATTCAGATAAAACAAAATATCTGCTTCTCTCAACAGCATTAATATTTGGCTTTATTCACGGGCTAGGGTTTGCAGGATTTCTCAGAGATAGTGGTATTGAAAATACTGGTATTTTATGGCCATTACTCGGATTTAACCTTGGTCTTGAATTCGGTCAATTGTGTATAATTGTATTAGTTTGGGTTATTTTTCGAAAAACAAAACATTTAATTAAAGAGCCGATACCATCTATGGCATCAGGCGGACTCTTTGGAATTGGTTTTTATTGGCTGATTTTCAGAACATTTACTTAAAAAAATCATACTTAACCATATAGAGAGGAATGTATACATGGAGCACGCAGGAATAATAACATTGGTACCTACATTTGTAGTTCTTGCCACCGCTATTATCACTCATCGTCCCGTTGCATCACTCATTGTAGGTGTTCTGGTCGGCATATTATTAAATACCCCAAAAAATATACTCGGGTCTTTCTCTGAAATTACATTGGAGGTTATGCAAGACCCACAGATTGCATGGGTAATTATGGTCTGCGGTTTAATGGGCAGTCTTTTTTATTTACTGATGGCTGCAGGAGGTGTAGAAGCATTTACATTGGCCATGGCTAAAAGAGCAAATACCAGAAAAAAATCACTCCTAATTACTTGGTTTCTGGGTTTAACAATGTTTTTGGATGACTACCTGAGTGCCATTGTAATTGGTAACTCAATGAAAAAAGTAACCGATAAATTTAAGGTTTCACGTTCTATGTTGGCATATATCGTTGACTCTACTGCTGCACCAATATGCGTCTTAGTTCCAATATCTACATGGGCGGTATACTTCTCAGTAATACTTGAATCAACCGATAACATTTCTTTAGGCGAAGGGATGCAATACTATATCTCAGCAATTCCATTTATGTTCTATCCAATTGTTGCGCTGCTCTTAGTCCCGCTGGTTGCTTCCGAACGCTTTCCGCTTATTGGGCCAATGAAAGAAGAAGAATTAAAAGCCAGTCATATGAATTCGATCTCTCAGTCAAAAGATCAAGATTCAAAAAACATAAGAACACAATCAAACATATGGGTGTTTGTGCTGCCATTGCTAACCCTTATTTTATTTTCTTGGTTTAACAATATTGATTTGCTTCGTGGAATTATTGCAACTTTAATGCTCGTCATACCAATTATGATTGGATTAAAGATAATTGACATGAATAGCGCCTTTGACGCAATACTTGATGGTTTTAAAGTCATGATCCCGCCGTTAATGATTGTTGTCGCGGCTTTTATGTTTAAAGTCATTAATGATCAATTAGGAATGCCTCAATATGTTATCGAGACGATGAAACCAATATTGTCGCCAACTTTGTTTCCAGTAATCGTTTTTATCACAATGGCTTTTGTCTCATTTGCCACCGCCTCAAATTGGGGGATCTACCTTATTGTAATACCAATAGTTCTTCCTTTGGGAATCGCTCTTGAGGTTCCAATACCTCTAATCATTGGCGCTGTTCTCTCGGCAAGTACATTTGGAAGTCATGCGTGTTTTTATACTGATGCCACAGTACTTGCCGCACAAAGTAGTGGTGTCGATACCATAAAGCATGCCTTAACACAATTTCCATATGCACTTATTGCCGCGTTAACCGCATCGATCGCTTATATCGCCTATGCTTATATAGTAATATGAAATGCGTAAATTTATGATACAACACCCTAGGAGCTAGATGGAGCATGAAAACCATCCAAAAATTTTCAAATAATCTCTCTGGAATAAACATACTGCTTACCTCTCTGGCTACATTAATTGTTCTAGTTTTTCTTGCTTTTATCCTTGCCAATCCTGCTCTTGTTAATGATTTTGCCGACTTCTGGAAAAGATTGATTGCAAAATATTTTGCAGGTTATCTAATATGGATAGTGACGATTGTTGCAATCTTTAATATTGCGGTTGCCTTAACCCCATTTGGTAAGATTAAATTAGGTAAGGATCATGAAAAACCTGAGTTCAGCCGTTTCTCATGGTTTTCAATGTTATTTGGTGCTGGCGTCGGCACAGGTATTTTGTTTTATGGTGTAGCCGAACCTATATCCCATTTACAGAATAATCCATTCTTGGGGATAGAAAATGTTGCACCTATCACAACTGAAGCAGGAGTCATTGCACAACGAATCACTTTATTTCATTGGGGCTTGCATGGCTGGGCTTGCTATTCATTTGTTGGATTATGTTTAGGTTACTTTTCTTATCGCAAAGGTCTACCGCTTACTATTCGATCAGCGCTTCATCCTTTTTTGGGCGACAAAATATATGGATTTACAGGGGATATTGTTGATCTCGTCGCCGTTTTTAGCACGCTCTTTGGTATTACCGTATCTCTTGGGTTAGGTGCCTCACAAATGTCTAGTGGCTTAGAATATTTATTTAATATAGAAATAACGCCAATATTTAAACTTGGGGTTGTGCTAGTTGTATCTGCTATCGCCACAATATCGGTTGTGTCTGGACTAAACAAAGGAATAAAGCTGCTTAGCGAGATAAACATATGGTTATGCATTATCTTGTTATCATTTATCATACTAGCAGGCCCCACACTTATAATATTTTCTGGCTTAATAACAGGAACAATTGATTATTTTGCAACCCTTATACCACTTAGTGTTTGGGTCGACCCTACCGAAGAAAAGAGTTGGCAAACTGCTTGGACCCTATTTTATTGGGGATGGTGGATTTCATGGGGGCCTTTTGTTGGAATGTTTATGGCTAGAATATCGAGGGGTAGAACAATCAGGGAATATGTCGCTGGGACCTTACTCTTTCCAGTTCTGATTGGATTTGTGTGGTTGATTGTTTTTGGCGCAACTGCGTTGCACCTTCAATTAAATGGCCCTGGTGGGCTTGTGGAGGCTGTCAATAAAGATATTACTCAAGCCATATTTACCGCTTATGAATTATTGGATGTAAAGTGGGCAACCTGGTTTATTTCCCTCCTTACTACTGTATTAATTGCTTCTTGGTTTGTTACATCTTCTGACTCGGCCACACTGGTAATCTGCACAATCCTGTGCCTTGGGAAGAAACGACCACCCAAGCCTCTCAGAATATTTTGGGGGGTCGTTATTGGTTTTGTGGCAGGACTGCTATTATTATATGGTGGATTAGGCGCCCTTCAAATTGCCTCCACATCAATAGCTATTCCATTTTCTATTGTCCTGATATTAATGATATTTGGTTTATCTAAATCTCTCTATCAATCAGAAAAAAACAATTTAAATAATTAAATCAATACCAAATTCACCGCCAGCATGCTCAAGCCACCTCGCAACATATTCAGCATAACTGCGTCGCACAATAAGGTTGAACTTTGGAGAGCCATCGATTAATGACAGCAATATATTGGCTTTTGATAACCCTGTTTGAGCACATTGACCTTGCAAAAATACACCTTCATCCACATTTAGAGTGCAGCCTTTAGCAAGTATGTCTCTAACATGTTTTCCTTGGAGTGTCATTTGAACTAGGCCTCCTGTTTGATCAATTGCATGCATATTGACCTCTGATTTTATATTTTTGATAAGCCCTTTAATATCAGACTGACTGGCAACTAACCATTCATTGGGACTCATCCAATACATCACATGCCTATCAACATTAAAAATATTAAAATCTAATGGTAGTGATTGCCCAAAAAGCTCTTCTGCATGCATTAAAAATTCATTATCTTTAGAAGAACCTCGAATGATTAAGAAATTATAATTGGTTTCCACCTCAACGATTAACCCAGCTGAACCTGTATCAAGTGATTGTCGATTTTTTAGATAATCCTCAAGTGCATGACCTATAGAGTTACTTGACATGTTGTCTTGCTCCTTTTAGATCATAAAAAATTGGCTTAACGACTGAAACTTCTACCTCATTACCATCAGATGAAACTGCCAATAATTTCTCATCATAACGGTTTCTTCCAGATTCAAGTAATGCTAGTGCAATAGGGTGATCTAATATTGGGCTATAATAACTTGAACTAACATGGCCACACATTGCTGTAGGTCCTGAGTCGGCTATTCTTTTTATT
>JAYZHY010000033.1:0-4132 GCA_036166115.1 Pseudomonadota bacterium
TGATCCAGAGCAAAATTCAACTTTCGCAGACCATTACTTGGAAGTAGATTATGATCTTTCAAATGTTATGTTTGTTTGTACTGCAAATACTCTAGATATACCAAACCCACTTCTAGATAGAATGGAAGTGATTAGGCTTTCTGGATATACAGAAGATGAAAAATTAAATATTGCAATGAAATATTTAATTCCAAAGCAATTTAAAGAGAATGGTATAGAAAATAATGAGTTTGAGATTTCTCAATGCGCTCTGATGGAAATTATACAAAGGTATACTAGAGAAGCCGGAGTCCGTCATTTAGAAAGAGCTATATCAAAAGTATGCAGAAAGATTGTCAGGAAAGTTTTACAAAAAACCCCGAAAAAGAAGATGAAGGTAACAAAGAAGAATTTGCCTACATACTTAGGGGTTTATAAATATAAGCATAGATCAGCAGAAGTAGATAATCAGGTAGGTCAAGTAAACGGATTAGCCTGGACTCAGGTTGGTGGTGAGATATTAACTATAGAATCAGCCATAGTTTCTGGGAAAGGTAAATTAATTCACACGGGTCAATTAGGATCAGTTATGACCGAATCAATTCATGCGGCTATGACTGTTGCAAGAAGTCGCTCTTCATCCCTTAAACTGGATAAGGATTTTCATAAGAAATTTGATCTCCATGTCCATGTACCAGAAGGCGCAACCCCAAAAGATGGTCCAAGTGCGGGGGTTGGTATGTGTACCGCAATTATTTCAGCATTAACTAATATCCCGATTAGAAGTGATATTGCAATGACTGGAGAAATTACTTTACGAGGAGAAGTTTTGCCTATAGGTGGGTTAAAAGAAAAGCTTTTAGCAGCTCACAGAGGCGGCATAAAAACTGTCTTAATTCCCCTTGAAAATGAGAAAGATTTAAAAGAAATACCGAATAACATCAAAGATAAATTAGATATACTTCCAGTAAAATGGATTGATGAGGTTTTAAAAGAATCTTTAATCCATTACCCCATATCTCTAACTGAAAACAAAGAAGGAAATGAAGTAAAACCTGCAATCAAAAATATAAAAAATACGAATGATTCTATTAGGCCGCATTAATTGCTGAGAACCTTAATTTTAAAGGATTTGTTGACGATTTGAAGGTCACTTGGTATAACTATATAGAACTGGATGTTTTTAAATATTAACTTATTAATTTGGGCTAACATAAAGAAATAATTCTCAAAAGATTTCGTCTAGTTAGGATAGAAAACAAGCAGAGAAATTCTGTAATTTTAATCATTAAATAAAAAAGGTAAGCAATATGAATAAGGGAGATCTGATTGACGCAGTCGCGTCTGCGGCAAATATGTCAAAGGCTGATGCTGGAAGAGCAGTAGATGCTGTAGTAGGTAGTATTACTTCAAGTCTAGCAGGTGGCGGTTCTGTTTCATTGGTTGGATTCGGAACGTTTTCTGTCAGCGCTCGAGCTGCTCGTATGGGAAGAAACCCCCAAACAGGTGCGAGCTTACATATACCTGCGTGTAATGTTGCTAAATTCAAAGCTGGTAAAGGCTTAAAGGATGCCGTAAACTAGCGCCGCTTAATCTAAGTTTTAGACTTTATTAAGTAGGCGATTTGGTTGAAATACTGCTCAAAGTAGTTTTTTAGCTTGATCCGACTGGGTGCTTAGCTCAGCTGGTAGAGCATCGCCCTTACAAGGCGAGGGTCGGCGGTTCGATCCCGTCAGCACCCACCAAAATGTAGGAGTGGTAGTTCAGCTGGTTAGAATACCGGCCTGTCACGCCGGGGGTCGCGGGTTCGAGTCCCGTCCACTCCGCCAAAAGAACAAAGGGTCCCTAAGGGGGCCCTTTATTTAAAAGGTTACAATTTATGTTACAAAATTTAAGAGAGCGATTTACTGGTAGGTTTGCATTAGTAATACTGGCGTTAATCTGCTTACCTTTTTTGTTCTTTGGTGTTCCAAGTGATTTTATCGCGACTGAAGAAATTGCTTCAGTTAATGGTAACCCAATATCTCAGCCATTCTTTGAGAATGCTTATCGTAATCAGCTACTCAGATATGATGCTGAAGGTATTGAAGTACCTGAAGAGGCGCGTACATTTGTTAGGGAAAATGTTCTCAATACAATCATTAATGATATTTTGATAGAGCTTTTTATAGAAGAGGAAGGAGTGCATGTAAGCAATGAATTTGTTGCTCGAATTATTCAAAGTGCCCCTGAGTTTATTGTTGACGGAAAATTTTCGAAAGAACTGTATTATGCGTGGCTGAATGAGCGTGTGATTGAGCCGTCTATATTTGAAGAGAACCAGAGACTTAATATCAGAAAGAGTCAGTTGGAGAGAGCCATAAGAGCCACTTCTTTTGTTACTCCTTCAGAGTATCGACGTTACCTGAATCTCATAGGCGAACAAAGACAAGTAACCATAGCTGAAATTGATTTGTCTGCATTGGCGGAACCAATTGAATTAAAGGATGAGGATATTCAGGAATATTATGCATTACGTTCGGAAGAATTTTTGGAGCCTGAATCTGTAGACTTTGA
This sequence comes from Pseudomonadota bacterium, assembly GCA_036166115.1. Lineage (GTDB taxonomy): Bacteria > Pseudomonadota > Gammaproteobacteria > Steroidobacterales > Woeseiaceae > SP4260. The sequence goes on from JAYZHY010000033.1 coordinate 2,536, forward strand.
CTTTATAGAAATAAGCAGAGATAGCCCTAATGAAAGGATTGAGATCAACGAAGATGAATTAAGATTATATTATCAGGACTCAGGTCAACGTTTTGCGCAGGATGAAAGACGGCAAGCCAGCCACATATTGGTATTATTTGGTGATGACGAAGTTGCATCAGAAACAAAAGCCAAAGAAGTTGTCAGCCGTCTTCAACAAGGAGAAGAATATACTGAATTAGTGCTTGAATATTCAGATGATGAAGGAACAAAACAACAAGGTGGGGATCTTGGAATGTTAGCTAAATCTCAATTACCCGGCGAGTTAGGTGAGGCTATTTTCTCAATGCAATTGGGAGAGATAAGCGATCTTGTTAGAACTGAATTTGGGTTTCATATTATTAATTTGATTGATATGGAATCAGATGGGATGGTTCCATTTAACTTAGTTAGAAATGAAATAGAGTCAGAATTAAGAGCACAGAAAGTCAGTGATAATTTTATCTTAATAGAGAGAGCCTTGTCTGATGCTTTATTTGATGCAGAAGATATCAATCTTTTAGCAGATGATTTGGGTTTCTCAGTTAACCGTGTTGAAAAGTATACCGAATTTGGTGGTGAGCCATTTGGCACCAATCAGATTGTTATCGATGCAGTCTTTGATGCACAAAGAACCAATGATCAGGAAATATCAGATATTATTGAGGTTGATGCTGATCGATCCATAGTGTTTCAGATTTATAACTACAATAAATCTAAAGTTAAATCACTTGATGAGGTGTATGATGAAATTACTAATGATATGAAGTTAGCTTCAGCGGAGGTCTTGGCTAGTAATATTGCAACTAGATTAGAGACTTCAATGAGAAATAAACAAAGTATCGAAGATATTGTTGCTGAGCTTTCATCTGTATCAATGAGAAATGCCACTATAAATCGGGTTACAGAGGACATTGATTTTATGATACAAGCCAGTGTTTTTGGGGCGAAGAAACCAGAAGGTGATCAAGCACGTATTGGAACCGTAGTAATGCAAAATTCAAATTATGCAGTATATAGTGTTAACAGTAATGCTTACGGTATTCCTGAAATGATACCTCAAGAGGAGCGGGATGAAGCCAGGAATCGGCTAAATCAACAAGCAGGAATGTCTGATTATTCTGCTTTTATTGCAGAGTTAAGCAGGCTTGCTGATATCAAGAAAAATCAAGAATTAATCACATCATCAAGTATGTACGATTAATCATTTTTAAGTCTTTTGGAGCGTGAAAAATAAAAAGCATTAAAAATAATGAAAAAACTTGAATTACATTGGCAAATTTTAATAGCTATCCTTTTGGCTGGCATCAGTGGCTGGGCAGTAAACCAGATGATAGCCTCAGGCGATACAAATCCATCTTTTTTTGGCATCAGTATTTTAGGATTCTTTAAATATATTGGGGCATTATTTCTAAATGCGTTGAAGATGATTATAGTGCCGTTAATCTTTTCATCAATAACTGTGGGTGTTGCCGGTATTGGGTCAGGTGGAAATATTGGAAGATTGGGTGGCAAGACTCTCTTGTTTTACATAACCACAACACTCACTGCTATATTGGTGGGTTTGGTATTGATCAAT
>JAYZHY010000034.1:0-2715 GCA_036166115.1 Pseudomonadota bacterium
AGTGGCTCGCATGCTTGAGTGATTGAGTAACAATTCCTGAGGATAAGCCAAAGTTTGAGTCGTTTGATACAGACAGTGCTTCTTTATAATCTTTTACCTTAATAACACACGCAATGGGCCCAAAAACCTCTTCACGATTTATCTTCATGTCGTTTTTAGTATCAATAAAAAGAGTGGGTCGCATATAAAAGCCGTTATCCATATTAATCGTTTCATCTCCGGCAGCCATTGTTGCGCCTTCGGTTATAGCAGATTCAATATATTCTTTATTTTGGTTAAATTGACGTGAATCGACCACAGGACCAATTTGCGTGGTCTCATCTAAGGCATTTCCGACTACTAGCGCTTTTGTTGCAATTATCATTTTAGCTACAAATTCATCGTGTATGCCTTGTTCAACAATTAGTCTTGAGGAGGCGGTACATTTTTGGCCCGTGCCAAAAAATGCCCCATTGATGGCGCATTGAATCGCCGTATCGATATCGGCATCATTAAGAATCACTAAAGCATTTTTACTTCCCATTTCTAATTGAATGCGCGTCATATTTTTTATAGCTTGTTGCGCCACTGAGTTTCCTGTTTTCACGGATCCGGTAAAGGATATGGCATCAATATCTTTACTTTTCGTGAGTATCTCGCCAGCGATATTGCCGGGACCTTGTAAACAGTTAAACACTCCTTTTGGTAAGCCGCTGCGATGAACAATATCGGCAAAGGCATAAGCACTGGCTGGCACAAGTTCTGAAGGTTTGAGTACTACGCTATTTCCAAAAGCAAGCGCGGGTGCTATTTTCCAGGCTGCGACAGCAATGGGAAAATTCCACGGTGTAATTACCCCTATTACACCAAGGGGTTCTCTAGTAACTTCTACGTTTACATTAGGCCGCACAGATGGCGTGATTTCACCCATTTGACGTAATACTTCAGCGCCAAAGTATTGAAAGTACTGTCCTGATCGATAGACTTCTCCAATGCCCTCTGCCAGAGGCTTGCCTTCTTCTCGCGCAATGAGCTCACCCAATTCTTTACTTCTTTCTATGAGTTCTTGACCAATACAATCAAGTATCTTTTTTCGCTCTTCTAGTTCGCTTTTCGACCATTCAATAAAGGCATTACTGGCACTCTTTATGGCAAGGTTGCAGTCTTCTTTGGTGGCTTCAAAAAACGTTCCTAAGCAATCTGAAGTATCAGATGGATTAATACTTGTAAATGATGAGCCATTATCAAGCCACTTGCCGTTAATTAAGTTGCTTTTTGGTTTTGCGGTCATTGTTATGCTCTATTTAGTTCTGAAGTAAATTATACTCTATTCAAATTCTTATTTTGGTGATTATATTATTCACTGTTATTTAACGCCTTTTTAAGAGGGCCTAGCCAGGGCTCATAGTTTTTCCATTGTTCTAGCCCACTCTTATAAATCGGTTGTCTGACTTGCTCTGAACTTGGTGTTCTTATATTTCTCTCAGTTTGATGAAAATTAATGCAATTTTCTTCAAATGGAAGACCACAATAATCGAGTATTCTAATGACTTCTTTTTTAAGATCAGCAACTACATCCTCATATTGAACACGAAGTATTTTTCCAGGCAGCATTTTATCCCAATGATCCATAAGTTTTATATAGTCTTTGTAATAGGTGCCAATCTCTTCTAATCCATATGAGAATTGTTGGCCGCTTGCAAACAATTGTTTAAACCCACTAAAACAACATGCCATTGGATTCCGGCGAGCATCAATTATTTTCGCATTAGGCAGGATGAGTTGAATCAGAGCAATATGACGAAAATTATTTGGCATCTTATCAATAAAATAAGGCGCTTTTCCTCGATGTATGCGTGTATCATCGAGATAATTCTCTCCGAAAGCCTTAAGTTGTTCTTCATTTAGTGTTTTTAAGTTTTTTGGATAATCGGGGGTCTCATTTATGGTTTTTCTTCCAGCAAGTCGGTAAGCGAGAGCCGGAATATTTGGTAGCTCTAAGGTTCCATCAACTTTTGAATGTGAAGCCAAGATCTGCTCAAGTAAAGTTGAGCCAGCTCGTGGCAGACCTACTATAAATACAGGATCAGGCGCATTGCAACCCATACCTTCTTTTTCTTTGAAGAGCGATTGGTTACAATACTTATGTTGCAATGCAAGGATTTCTGTCATCTGCTCTTTTTTGTATTGTTGCTGAGATCTATGGAGTGAATTACCACGCTCATAATATTCAAAGGATTGTTCAAATTGCTTGGAATCTTCATAATGCTTGCCCAATGCAAAACAAATGTGAATTCTATCCATCATCAACGTTGAAGATGCAGCCTCTTTTTCCTCCATTAACTTGATTTCATTTTCTTTAAAATTATAGGTTTTTAGATTGGCAAGGCTCCAGTAGGCGTCCCCAAAATCATTTCTTGCACTAAAGGATTTCCTATACGCTTCAATTGCGGCATCGACATTTCCGATTGTTTTAAGTGCATGACCATGAACCAACCGAAGTTCTGCGTTATTTGGCAGAATTTTGTTGGCTTTTTCGTAGATTTTTAAGGCCGATTTATAATTTCCTACAGCAACGGATTGGTTGGCAAATGCTACTTCATATTTAAGGTTGTTTGGTTCTTTTTCTTTGAGAATTTTCGCTTGTTCTAGTGATTGCTGGTATTTTTGTCTTTTATACAAAACCTCCATGTAATCGTTACGTGCAAAATTATTATTCGGTTCGTACTCAAGAGC
>JAYZHY010000035.1:0-3742 GCA_036166115.1 Pseudomonadota bacterium
CTGATTATATTGCAGGCATGACAGATCGTTTTGCCATTTCTGAGTATGAGCGTCTGTTATAATGGCGAGGGTTAATTTTATCGCGGAGCAAAATAATGAATGAAAAGCATATTGTGAATAAAGACAGACTCATATTTGCAATGGATGTGCCCGATTGCGATCAAGCTAAAGAATTAACCGAAACCTTGGGGGATGCCGTAACTTTTTATAAATTGGGTTTAGAATTAATGATGACTAATGGTTATTTTGATCTTATGGATTGGATGTTAGAAAGAGATAAAAAAATTTTTGCCGATCTAAAATTCTTTGATATACCAGCAACTGTTGGATCTGCAGTGCGTCAATTAAAAGACAGGGGAGCCAGTTTTGTGACGATTCATGGTAATCAAGCAATTATGGAAGCAGCTGCTGAGAATAAAGGCGATAAACTTAAGGTTCTTGCTGTAACAGCTTTAACAAGCTTAGACAGAGGTGATCTAGATGATTTGGGTTTTGATTGCAATGTTGAGGAATTGGTTTTATCTCGAGCAAAAAGAGCATTGCAGGCAGGATGTGACGGTGTGATTGCTTCCGGCATCGAAGCGCCACAACTTAGAAAGAATATTGATTCAAAATTGCTGGTTATAACACCTGGTATTCGCCCTGTAGACAATAAACCCAGTCAAGATCAGAAACGTGTGGTAACGGTAACTAGGGCATTTGAAAATGGCGCTGACTATATTGTTGTCGGCCGACCTATTCGTGATGCAAATAATCCCAGAAACGCTGCTGAAGAAATACAAGCATCTATTTCTAATTGTTTTTAATAGATAGTGACCTTTAAATTAAAAAACGATCTCCTTTTAAGGGCGTTGCGAAAAGACACTGTTCCTTACACTCCAATTTGGATCATGAGGCAAGCCGGAAGATATCTTCCTGAATATCTTGCCATAAGAAAACAAGCAGGAAGCTTTATGAATCTTTGTTCAAATCCCCAACTTGCTTGCGAAGTTACAATGCAGCCATTACGGCGATTTAACTTAGATGCTGCAATTTTGTTTTCGGATATTTTGACGATACCTGATGCAATGGGGTTGGGTTTATATTTTGAAGAAGGTGAAGGACCAAAATTTAAATCACCGATTGGCTCATCTCGTGATATTAAAAACCTTGTTGTGCCAGATGCCCATGAAAAATTAGATTATGTTTTTTCTGCGGTGAAACTAATTAAACAGGAGTTACGCGGTGCTGTGCCGCTCATTGGTTTTTCTGGAAGTCCTTGGACAGTTGCAACATATATGGTGGAAGGCGGTTCTTCAAAAGAATTTTTAAAAATCAAAGCAATTAAAAATGAAGACCCTCATGCTCTCAAGGCTCTGTTAAATAAGATCGCCATACTAACGCTAGATTATTTAAACGCACAAATAGAAGCGGGCGCTCAAGCTTTGATGATTTTTGATACTTGGGGCGGTATTTTAGAAGCCGATGATTACCGTCAATTTTCATTATCATTTATGCAGCAAATAATTGATGGGTTACATTTAAAACAAATGGAATCTGAGGTGCCAGTGATTTTATTTACAAAAGGAGCGGGTTTAAAGATTAGTGATATGGCTGACACGGGGTGTGACGCCTTAGGCATTGACTGGACCATGACCTTAAGCCAAGCAAGAGACTTAACGAATAATAAATTGGCACTTCAAGGCAATCTTAACCCACATATTTTAACAAAATCAGAAACTGAAATTAAACAAGCTGTAGCCGATGTGTTATCTGATTTTGGGCCATATCCAGGTCATATTTTTAATTTGGGTCATGGTATTACCCCAGATATCAATCCGGATAAAGTGAAATTATTGGTTGATACAGTTCATGAGCTCAGTAAGCAGTATCATCAGGAGCAGAGTCAAACTGCTGATGATTCGTAGATTGTCAGTAATTATTCTTCTCTTAAAGCCCTTCTGAGTATTTTGCCGACATTTGTTTTGGGCAATTCATCTCTAAATTCTATTTCTTTGGGCACCTTATAGGCCGTAAGATTTTTTTTGCAGTGTTCATAAATATCACTATCTGTAAGATCAGGATCTTTTTTGACTACAAACAGTTTAACTGATTCACCGGAATTGGGAGATTCTTGTCCTATTGCAGCAACTTCAAGAACGCCATTCATTTCTGCTACAACACCTTCAATTTCATTGGGATAAACATTAAAACCTGAAACTAAAATCATGTCTTTTTTTCGATCCTCGATAAAGACAAATCCACCTTCATCCATGCGTCCGATATCACCGGTTTTAAGCCAACCATCAGGAGATAAAACTTTTTCAGTCTCATCAGGCTTTTCCCAATAACCTTTCATTACCTGAGGTCCTTTTATACATATCTCGCCAAGTTCACCAATAGGTAATTCTCGCCCATCATCATCGCAAATCATAACGTCCGTTGAAGGTATGGGCAGACCAATAGCACCTGTGAATTCTTTAAAATTTATTGGGTTAATTATGGCTCCAGGTGAAGTTTCAGTTAATCCATATGCTTGCAGAATGGGTTGACCAGTGACTCTTTCCCAGTCTTTTGAAACGGCATTTTGCACAGCCATCCCACCGCCAATCGTCCACCGAAGGGAAGAAAAATCCAGCTTTTCAAATCCAGGTGTATTCAATAATGAGGCAAATAATGTATTTACCCCTGTAATATAGACAAACTTATGTTTTGCCAGTTCTTTTACAAACGCTGGAAAATCTCTTGGATTTGTAATCAAGACATTCTCGCCGCCGTCTAACATCATTGCCAAACAATTACTTTGGAGTGAAAAGATATGATAAAGAGGTAAGGCGGTTATTGCGATTATGATATCGACATCATCAAGCAGATCCGAACGCCAAACTTTTGATTGATATAAGTTGTATAGCATATTTTTATGAGTAATCATGGCGCCTTTTGATAATCCTGTTGTGCCACCGGTATATTGTAAAAATGCTATGTCATCTAGTTTAATCTCTATCTTTTCCAGTTTTGAATGTTCATGTTGATTAAGAACATCAGAGAAAGATACCAATTTTTTAAGACTATACTCGGGTATCATTTTTTTTATGTACTTTAATACGAAGTTAACCAAATGATTTTTTGGGAACGAGAGCATATCACCCATTTTTGTTAATATAACTTGCTCTATATTTGTGTCTTCGATAACTTCAGAAAGAACGTTTGCAAAGTTTTCTAGAATAAGAATAGTTTTAGCACCCGAGTCTGAAAGTTGGTGCCTAAGTTCTCTTGGGGTATATAGAGGATTAACATTAACTACCACTAATCCTGCTCTTAGGATTCCGCACAAAGCAACCGGATATTGATTAATATTGGGTAACATAATTGCAACACGATCACCTTTTTCTAGTTTTAGAGCATTTTGTAAATAACAAGCAAAACTGTAGGACATTTGGTCGAGTTGCCCAAATGTAATCGATGCACCCATATTAGAATAAGCGATACGCTCAGAATATTTTACTAAGCAGGATTCAATCATATCGGTGAGTGATGTAAATGGTGGTTTAGCAATATTCTCTGGAACGCCTTCTGGGTAAGATGATAGCCAAGGCTTTTTCATACAATAATCCTCACTATGTTGTTTTATGTTTCATTAAATTATATTTGTAATTGCTGTCCATATATTTTCAAGAAGAATTGGTTGAGCTGCTTTATTTGGATGTATACCATCATCTTGCATCAGATTATTGTTTAGAGCTACATTTTTCATAAAAAACTC
>JAYZHY010000036.1:0-4952 GCA_036166115.1 Pseudomonadota bacterium
TCAATTCTCTCTGGTTTTGACAGCTCTTCTAATGATTCTTTTTCCGTCCAAGTGAATGGAGATTGATTTTCAAGCGCTTGTTTTTCATAGCCCTTTGCTTCCTCGAAAGCTTCTGGATGTTTCTCCATCAGATTGACCCATTCAATCTTTCTTTGATAGAAGCAAAATGTGCATCCGCTGCGACTCCGCCATTCATAGTACTTAGGCAAGCCTAGTCCTGCAGATTCTAGAATTTCCATGACTCCTTGTTTATCAATTCCGTCATCTTTTAGTGGCAGCTTGACATTAAGCCTCTCTTTTTTTGATGAGTAACCTTCTCTGTATTCCTCATCGCTTCTAATCGCAACATAACTGTATACAGTATCACCCTCATCAAGCATAGTTTTCACCCAATCCTCAAACGGTTTAATCTTCATTTGTCTTGTACACCATCTAGCCTGTGGCGATGGAAGAAAATTATTGTATTGCTTTAACCAAAAATCAAAATCTCTATCAGGATTAAGACGAAGAATGGGCTTACCGAGAAAACCTTCAAGGTTTACAAGAAATTCATAAACCTCAGGAAGCTCTTTACCTGTATCAGTAAAGAAATATTGAGCGTCTATTTCAGGATAGTTTTGACGCATATAAACTGCAAGAGCAGCACTGTCTCTGCCTCCTGATAATCCCAATACATGTTGTGTCTTATTGTCCACTTTATTTTTTCTTTCCTTTATCAATTAGTTCAATTGCTGTATCAGATAAGGCAGAGAGCATTATTTTTTTTGTTAATTTTTCTTTTTTTAATAATGCTTGGATACTTTTCTTTATCTTATCAGACTTCTTTTTATCTTCTGTAGAGATCAGAAACTGATCTTGACTGATGGTTGTTCTTCCGCCCTCACCGATGACGATTGACATTGAATTTTGATTGGCTTTTTTACCTTTTACAAATGCCAAAGATTCAAGTCGAACAAATTCTTGTGATAAGTCGGCAATCTCAATAGATGCTTGATCATAATCATTATCCACCCAATCATTGGTGGGTTTGCTGATACAAAGACTCGCAATTTCATCCATCGATGATCCCTCAAGATCAAAGTTTTGTAACCGGAGTATAAATGCCTCTAGACGAGTGTTTCCTGAGCTACCAATTACATTGGCAGCTCTGTTTCTCAGTTCTAAAATTGAGCCTTCTGAATTGGAGTAGACCTCCATCAGATCAAACATTTGTGTTCTTAGTTTAGCCATCCATTCTGGGTAGAAATTGATCATCTCATTGAGTCCATCTTTTATTTTGTGCGTGATCTCATTTGCATAGGCTTTTGAGTCAGTTATATCTAGATGTTTAAAAGAGGAGGGTAAGTCATCTAGGAGGAATTTATTTGGATCATTGGCTTTTTTAAAGAATATTCTGATCTTTTTCGTTTCCTCGGACAACCTTTGCGTGCGATAAGTTGATGCATGAATATTGTCATAAATTGAAATTAGTGCTCTTGCTACGGAAAGTGGATCAGCATTCTGAATTTTCTCGGTCGTCAATTCTTCCACTAGAGCGGCCATCATTGAGAGTAAATTTCTTGAGGATTCATCGAGATCCATCCATCGGAGTTGAATGCTGTCAGGATCATTCGTGAGATAGTCAATATCCAAGTCAGAAAAATTTGATTGAAAAATGTTTTCTCTGTAAAAGGCGATGTTTTCTCTCTCAGAAAGGATTAATGCAACCATTAGAATATTATGCAGCCCCGCTTTTATACCAAATGGAGCGGATGACCAAATGTCATATATCTCAGCAACCGATACATTACCTTTTTTACTTTTTTTAAGATGATCCAGCCCTGCTTTCCAAGCAGGATATAAATTGCTTTTATCTTTTTTAGAAGGAGAAGCGAAAATCCATTGATCGTTTACTTTTTTATATAAGTCATTATTGACCAGAATTGATTGAAAAACTCCCCACTCCGCAGGATAGCCCTTGATGTTGAGTCGATCTTCTCCCTCAAATAACACCATTTGTTTCAATAGTTTTTTAATAGCACTATTTGCAGAACCAGATGGTTTTGTGCGATTAACCAATTCATTTTTAATAATAGGCGATTTTGTTAATTTATTACTGATTATTTCGGAAGCTATGATTGAAAGATCATGGGAGTTTTTAATTGATTTTGTCTGCTTCCCAGTTTCAAACCATATAGTTTCTGCAAAGACCTTCTGAAATTCAATTTGTAACATAGATTCAATCAACTCGCTTTGATATTCAATTTCTCTTCTAGCAACAGAATCACTTGAAAGCTCAGGAAATTCAGACCAGATATGATCTAAGATGCTTAATTCATCAGCATAATCAATGAGTTTATTGGGTTTTAAAGGACAGCCGATAATGTTGATCCAACCTTGTTTTATTTCACTAACCCTTAGGCATGTATCTTTTACTTCATTGATTGATTTTTCAATATCATTTAAAACAAAAAGAAATTGCCCCACTGATCCTAAACGTGGCTTTACTTTTTCCCAATCATTAACATCTTCAGGCCTAAATATCTTTTCATCTTTTTCAATAATCTTTTCTATTTCACTCATCGTCACAATTGAAAGGTCAAACCATTGTTGTGATCCAATTTCATCATAGAATCGCTTTGCAAGGACTGGTTTTAGCTGAATGGTATTATCTAGGGTCGAAAAACTGCTCTCAGTTGGCCTACTTTCTTGGGCTTTTTTGAAAGCGGTCTCAAATTCAAAGTCACTTCCTGCAAATAGAGCATATTCCTCCAGATGTTTACGGTAGACAATCGTTGACCACCTCATAAGGTCATCAAGAATCTTTAGAATCCTTTTCTTACTCAGACCATCAACACTGTTGCTGAGTAACTCTTTAGTTGCTTCTAAGCCAGATCTTTCAGAAAAGACGTTCACTAAGGCAATAGTTTTCAGAATATCTAGATGATCATCTTCACCCCCTGAACTCTCTGCTCTTTCAACAGCATCTATTGCAAGTGACCAACGATGAGCATCAGGTGAAGCAAGAATAACTGGCTCAAGGTTCGATCGAAGATACTCCCAAAAATGTCTAGGATTATATATTGAGTTTTTGTCATTAGTGTTATTAATGAAATCTTGAAACCCAGAAGGTTCAGCTGAATTTAGGAATCCAAATATACTTCTTTGATTCTGCCCAAATCTTCTTCTTGAAATGGGCCCTAGAAGAGCTGTCACGACGGGGTGAAGTGGCCATGCTTGTGATAGGGATATTTTTATCTCAGCTTTAACACCTTTCTTTGTATTTTGGATGATAGCACCAATGTTATTAGCCAAAGACTTATGTTTTTTTGGAATTGATTTATTTTCGATTGCCCGTGAAATTAGTTCAATTTGTTCCTCTCCAGCAATGTTGATTGGAATATCGATGAAGCGCCCCTGTATCTTTGCCCAATTGTCTCTTGCTTCTTTTGTCAGAGACCCGGCATATTGGTCAAACGCCTGATGAAGTATACCAATCACAATTAATCTGCCTTGGCTTCTTGATGCCAATTCTGCTAATTCCTGAAAGAAGTATATATCTTGATCTTTTTCAGCCGCTGCATGTTCTAGGAATTTGCCCATCTCATCAAGAATAAGAATTAAGCCACCACTATCCTTATCAGATTCTGAAATCTTAAGAATCTCTCTAAGCACTGCTTTCTCATTTGAACTATTTTTTAATGTGGTCAGCTTTCTTTCAGCTAGGCCCTCTAATATGGCTTTATGCGGTTGCTCACGATATCCTACTAATGGCAAAATCAGTCGACCATTTTTTCCAGGCTTCATGGAGGTCCAAATAGTTTCTGCTAGATTACTATCTAAATATTGAACGTGCTTTTTTCTCTCAGCATTCTTTCCCTTGAGTACTGCACCAAGCGCTATTGCTAGACTTGATTTTCCACATCCGTATGGGCCTGTCCATGTGAATGCTGATTGGCCCGTTTTATCGAGATGTGCACAAATTTGTTCCAATGATTGCTTAGAAGATTCTGGGCATATATAACCTTCAAGCGCTTTAGGGTCACCAAAATCAGTATGAATTCTTACAGCCCTTTGGTATCTAGGAGCGACCTTAACTGATTCTGAAAGCAACATTTATCGATACACCTTTTTAATATATTCAGTAGCGTTAATTTCTCTTAAAGGTGAAGAAGCAATAACTTGTCTTAATCCTGCAGACTGACTCCATATCAGAGTTCCTTTGGTCGTATCCTCTAACTTTATAATTCGTTCTGAAAGATCATCTTCACTCAAACAGAATATTTTTCCAGGCGAACCTTCCGTATGTAATATGGTTTCAAACGTCATAGATTGAGCAGATGAATAGCTTGACCAAAAATCAATGAGGGTATAGGCAAAAAGTGCATCATCCAATGTCTCTCTATGTGTTCTTGTTATTCGAAAATCATTCTGATTTTGACGAACAATTAGTGAGAGTTCAGCAAAAGGGCACTCAATCGAGTCTTCATGAGTGGTTTTTTTATTACCGATCTTGTTTGTGTATGAGCCTATCAAACAGTCAATGTCTCTTCCAATCGTGTTGGAAGATGTATCTCGCCAATTAGGATGCTCAAGAAAAAGTATATCTACTGCATCTTTAAGCCTGTCTTTATTGAAGCTAGGCTTGTTATATAGATTAAAAAGGTAATAATTTAGTGTCTTTTTAGGGCTTCTAGTGAGAATCCAATGAAGAAGCCAAAGTGTATTGGGGTTTTCTAAATAGGGGTCACGACCGTCTTTTCCAAAAATGAAATGACCTAATTCTGAAATAGAAATATTAGTTTTTTCCTTTTTTATTATCCCGGTTGAGAGCGCCCAGTGCTCCATAGAAAACACCATGTTTTTGCCCACACCAAAAGTAGCTATTGCCTCGTCTGATTTAAAAAGGGCAGGGGATGCATCTAATCCATTAGAGTTTTCCTTAGAAGAGACAGCATCGTAAACTTTTTTTA
>JAYZHY010000037.1:0-3021 GCA_036166115.1 Pseudomonadota bacterium
TTGTGGGCGTGAGCAAGTTTTTCGTAGAAAAAAATGTGAGGTAGGTTATAAATGGCTAAAAACAACAAATCATATACTTAATGATGATATTTCATCGCATCTTGGAGAGAGTGTTTTTATGTTCGTATGGCATAACGATGAAGTATCTCCAGATCATCCGGATCTGAGAATAATTGCTTATTCAGATGATTGTCCTAATCATATATTTAGATATAAAGATAAGCCTATATGGGGAATACAAGGTCACCCAGAAATTACATTAGAAGAATCTAAAAATTGGTTCGAAGAAAATCACGAAGATTTAGAGAAAGACGGAGCCAGGATAAATGATCTCCTTAGAGATGCGAATGAAGCCATTCCAGCAAAAATGATGATAGAGCGATTCGCTAAATTGATTTAAACTTGAATATCAATGATTACACGCAGAGTTAAACTTTTCTCTTTCCTTGTATTTAACTGCTTATTGTTGGCAGTAAACAGCTTTGTGTATGCTCAGGAAATTTATTTTGCTAGTTGGGGCGGCTCTTACCAGAGAGCATTAGAAAAAGCATGGTTAAACCCATTCTCAGAAAAAACTGGAATTGAGATATACAGAGATACTGAACCTGAAATAGCTAAAATTAGAGCCATGGTTGATACTAAAAATGTTCAATGGGATATAGTGACTGGTGGCGGTGAAACCCTAATGAGAGGAATTGAATATGGTTTATTTGCTAATCTTACTGAGGAAATGATTAATCAGGAATCAATTATCCCTTCAATTAGAAATGAATACGCAATCCCAACTGAAATCTACGCAACAGTAATTGGCTACTCAAAAGAAAAGTTTAAAAATAATCAACCCAATACATTCTCAGATTTCTGGGACATTAAGAAGTTTCCCGGAAGAAGATCGCTTCCGGATGATCCTGCAGCAGTTCTAGAGGCAGCTCTTATCGCTGACGGAGTGAACAAAACAGATGTATACCAACTATTAAATACCGAGCATGGAATGCAACGTGCTCTGGATAAAGTAAAAGAAATTAAAAATCATATTGCATTTTGGTGGTCAAGTGGCGCTCAACCCGTTCAAGCATTGGCTAGTGGAGAAATTGATTTGGCTCTCGGATGGAATGGCCGCTTTCAATCGGGTATGGATAATGGATTAAATATAGAAATGGCATGGGGCGACAGTATTTCGCATGTTGGTTACATGATGATGCTCAAAGGAGCACCAAATTCTTTTGATGCAACTAAATTCTTAAATTACATTATTGAACCAGAAGTACAAGCGAGAATAAGTAATTATATCTCGTATGGTCCTGCCAGTGATAAGGCCCTTCAATTTCTTGATGAAGCAACATTAAAAAAACTACCTTCCACCAAAGAAAGAATGAAAAATACCTTATTTTTGGATATTGCCTGGTGGTCGGAAAATTCTGAACATGCTTTAGACGCTTACCTTTCTCTAATCCAGGAATAAATAGTGAAAAACATAAAAGCAGATTTATGGTTTCAGCATGAAGAATATTGTTCAAGAATCTCAAAAATTCAACATAACTTAAATAAAAGAAATTTAGATGCCCTACTTGTTTTTTTTCCTGAAAATGTAACATGGACAACAGGCTTTTATACGAGAGGGTACGCCTCTTTTCAGTTTATTATAATTCCAGCTTCTGGCGAACCTCATTTATTCTGTAGAGATGTAGAAGAGTTTTATATTAAAAAAACCTTTTCATTCTCAAATTATTCATTATGGTGCGATAGTGATGATAAAGTAAAAGTTGCTACTTCGGTTATAAGAAAGATTATTGGTAAAGGTGCGTCGGTTGCAATTGAAGAGATGGCCTGGTCACTTTCAGCTAATCGTTATGAGAAGATTAAAGAAAACTTAAAATCTTACAAATGGCAAGATGGTTCCAATATCATTGTTAAATATCGTTTAATTAAATCTGAAGCTGAAATCCAATATCAAAAAAAAGCAGCGATCGCAGCTGAAATGGGCATGAAAGCAGCTGTTGAATGTGCAGTCTCCGGAGCCACTGAAAGAGAAATGGCTGCATACGTCTGCAGTGCAATGATTTTAAATGGAAGTGATCGTGCGGGACCAGGAGTGCTTTCTTCCGGTGAAAGAGCAATGTATTTGCATGGTGGATATACAGATAGAATATTTAAAAAAGGGGATAAAATACAACTCGAAACAACGCCTCACGTAAGAAATTATCATGCACGCTTCATGCGACCCATTATGGTTGAAGAATGCAGCGAAAAAGAATTAAGATTTGTTGAGTCTTTAATAGAAATTCAAAATAATGCTCTTGAGGAAGTGAAGCCTGGAATATCTGCAAAAATTCCAGATAAAATATATAGAGATGGAATATTGACTCTTGATAATACCATTCAATATACAAATAAAACCTTTTATTCTATCGGCCTTCTTATGGAACCATCAGGCGGTGAACCTCTAGAAGCGCATCCGAAAGCCAATTGGAATTTTAAAGAAAACATGATGTTTCATACCTATTTATTAGTAAATGGATTCGGCATGTCTGAGACAATTCGAATAACTTCTTACGGATTTGAGAGAATCACTCAATTTCCTCGAAAACTTCTTATTGGTGGTCAATCACTGTAATTTAGTATATGAGTTTAAACAATAAAAAATGGTCATGGATAGCCATAATGCCGATGATGGTATTGTATATCTGTTTATTTCTCTGGCCTGTAATTTCCTTTTTACTGCTGAGTATTGGTGGCAATATTTCATCTCCTTCACTCGAGTATTTTGAGAAAATTCTTCAAACGCCGATATATACTCGAATTTTGTATAACACATTCAGTATCGCCGCTTTTGTGACAATTATTTCAGTTATATTTAGTTATCCAATTGTTTATCTGCTAATAAATGTTTCGAGACGTACAAGAAGATTCTTATTTATACTTGTTTTGCTACCATTTTGGACAAGCGCGCTTGTTAGAACAACGGCTTGGATTGTTATACTTCAACGAAACGGAATTCTCAATGATTTGCTATTATCAATA
>JAYZHY010000038.1:0-6348 GCA_036166115.1 Pseudomonadota bacterium
TCCTTCATCACTTCGATATATTCCCTCTCCGCTTCATTATTTCTCTTGAGAAATAATTTCCTAGCTTCCGTCTCAGTGAGATCACCTATCTGGACTGACTGAACTAACTGATCATAATAGGCAACAAGTTTATTCCCTTTCTGACTGCACTTATCCGGTAGGCAATATGAACTTCTTGTTGTTTTACCGCACTGCATAGTAGAAACAAAGTCCAGTGATATTAAGTCGCAAGCTCTATAGTGCTCATAAGTTGGCAATGTTTTCTGTGTTGTTGTTTGGTGGGAACAACCACAAAAAATTAAGAAGCTGAGAGTTAAAGTTAGTTTTTTCATTTCTTTATTACTTTAAATTAGTTGAGCTTGAAATTTTCCTCTGACCGAGTTTATAAGTGTAATCTCTTTCAAAGTAGCTAGTTCAGATTTGTGGATTACTCTTTCTTTAATCTTTCCTTTTTCAAGTAACATAGCGCGATAAGTTCCTCCGAGCAAACCACTCTTAATCGGAGGAGTTACAAATTCATTATCAATCATAATAATTACATTTGCTATGGTTGTCTCTGTAATATTACCTTTAGTGTTCCACAAAAGAACATCATTACTTGTTGATTCTTTCCCGAAAGCACTCTCATAAACATCTCTTTTTGTTGTTTTGTGATATAAAAAGACATCTTCTGAGTCTATCGGATTCTTAGCCAAAGAAACCGTATATTCCTTCTCGGTATTTATAAAATCTTCTTGTGAAATATTGATACCAGCATTTTGATTTAAAAATAATCTTATTATTTTTGATTTGCCTCTCAGTTCTTCAGTATATTTATCAAGTTGTGACCTTGTATTTGTTTTGTCAAAACTAAATCCAAAATAAGCGGCAGAATTAGATATTCTATCAAGATGATAATCTTCCAGCAGAATCCCTTTCTCAGGTAGCCATAACATGGTCTCAAATAACTCAAAATCATTGTTAATATTCGTTGTTGTTAAAACCGCTGATTTTGTGATGCATTCTTGAAGTTCTGCCTGATAATCAGAGTCCCAGACAATGCCGCCCCCGGTTCCATACGTCGCTCCTTTTGTTTTATTGTCCGAAATAATCGTTCTTATTGGAACACTAAAATAAGCCTGTCTATTAGGCTCTATAATGCCAATTGCACCGGTGTATATTTCTCTGGGTTTGTCTTCTATTTTAGAAATAATCTCCATACTGGATATCTTAGGTGCACCAGTAACGGAGGCACAGGGAAATAATGCTTTAAAAATTTCAACAATACTCGCACTGGTTTTAGATTCTATAGTTGAGGTCATTTGCCATACCGTTGGATATTTTTCAACATCACATAATGATGAAACATTTATTGATCCAGATTCTGATATGCGACCCATATCATTCCTAAGCATATCCGTGATCATAATATTCTCAGCTATATTCTTCTCAGAATCTTTGAGCTGATTTCTTAAAATATTATCCTCTACTAATGTTTTTCCTCTTCTTGAAGTGCCCTTCATTGGTCTGCTAATTAAAGTCTCACCATCAAGCGAAAAGAATAATTCTGGCGAAGCTGAAATAATCGTATGGTCTTGATCTTCTATATAGGCAGCATAAGGAGCATGCATTGCCCTTTCTATAAAAAATTTATAAGGGTCCATTAATTTCTTAGTATGATTCCTTATGGTGTAATTAATCTGATAGGTATTCCCAAGTGCAATCTGTTCTTTTATATGCAAAAAGTTCTCTTTATAAACATCTGCAGATACCCCTAATTCCCAATTGCTTAGAGCAGCAAAGCTATTACCATTAGCTTTTATTAAGTCATATTCTTCATAATCTGTGAATAGACCAAAACACATTAACGGCAGAATACTATTATTTTGCACTACATAAGATGAATCAAAAGCTGGTGCCGCTTCATAGCTAAGATAACCAACAGCAAAGAGGTTATTTTTCTCTACCTGGCCTTCAACATCAGCTAATAATGCCCTAACTCTTGATATATCGTGAGTGAACAAAACATCTTCCGGAGACGTGAAAATTCTCCAAGAATCACTTTTTTTATTTCTAAGAATAATTTTTTCAAGCATAATTCATAGCTATGATATTGAAACCTTGTAATTAGATTAATTGTAATACAACTAATGGTGGGTGCATCTAAAATTGAGATATAATACTTACAGAACAAATTCAAGTAACATGCCTGATGTTATTTTTCTCTTATTAATTACAAATTGCTTACTCTTCGCACTGCAAATTTTATTGCCAGGTGTATTTGAACGATATTTCGCCTTATGGCCACTAGATACATACCGCAACTACTTCTCCGTCTGGCAATTATTTACCTATGGATTTCTGCATGGTGATTTCTATCATATTTTATTCAACATGTTTATGTTATGGATGTTTGGTAGAGAATTGGCTGTAATCATGGGGCCTCAAAGGTTCTTTTCTTATTATTTAACATGCATTATGGGTGCAGGTATCATTCAATTACTAATTGCTGGCATGGAAGGTCTTTTCTATCCAACAATTGGTGCTTCCGGTGGTGTGTTTGGTCTGTTATTGGCATTTGGATTGGCATTCCCAAATCGAATGGTAATGTTGATGTTTCCCCCGATCCCAATGAAAGCAAAATATCTGGTTATTCTAGCTGGTGTTATGGAATTTTATTTTGGAGTCTCTGGCTCCACTCCAGACATTGCAAATTTTGCACACTTAGGTGGTATGCTCTTTGGATTTATTTTATTAAAATACTGGGGTGTTACCCGTTCCTAATTAAGCTTAAAGTATCAATTTAACTTCATCGCCAAGAGAGAGATTCCCTCCTTTGACTACAGAGCAACATACACCGCCTCTCCAATTCGACATCAGGGCATTTGTTAAGCCACTATACTGCTCATCCATTCTTGAGCAGGGATCAGTTTGCCTGGTAACCAACAAAAGCACTTCTCCAATTTGAATCTTGTAACCTGAGTCTTGATGGAAATCTATATTTTCGATCAATATATTCGCTCGACGAGTTGTCCAAGGTAAGTCTGCCTCCAATTCACGACACACTTCACTCCAAGCTTTGGCTGATAATAGAGTTACTTGTCGTTTTAAAGCAGTACCGCGAATATCTCTTGATAATCCAGTTTTTTCATCAACGTATACTGAATCAATTGTCTCCATTTCTGCACGTAACTTTTCTCTTCGTGCAATTCCAATAACATTACCCATAAATCAACCAACATTCTTTAAAACGATGAATCAATTATACCAATAATGTTAATCTATAACTATGGAGTACCTAAGAACACCAGACAGTCGCTTTAATAACCTAAAGGATTATCCGTTTACACCCAACTACATCTCTATTGATGGGCTTCGTATGCATTACGTCCGCGAAGGGTCATTGACCTCACCAACTGTTCTGTTGTTGCATGGTGAGCCGACATGGTCATACCTTTATCGCAAAATGATACCTTTACTTACTAAAGCCGGATTCCAAGTAGTTGCACCAGACTTGATTGGGTTTGGGAAATCAGATAAGCCTATATCCTCAAGGGCTTATACTTATGCCCGACACATTGAATGGCTTAATTCCTTCATAAAGATTCTAGATTTGAAAGACATCACGGTATTTTTCCAAGACTGGGGCTCACTTATTGGATTGCGTGCGGTATTAGAAGAGCCCGATCGATTCTCAAGAATTATACTTTCAAACGGTGGGTTACCAACCGGTGATGAAAACATACCCAAGGCCTTTAAATACTGGTTATTATTTTCAAAATTTAGCCCATGGTTTCCAATTGGAAAAATCATACAATCTGCCAGCATAGTAAATCTTGATAAAGAAATCATCAAAGCTTATGACGCGCCTTTTCCTTCACGAAGATACAAAATCGGCGCCAGAGTCTTTCCAAGACTTGTCCCAATCACCCCAAATAATCCAGAATCTGAAAAAAATCGTATTGCTTGGAAAAAGCTCAAGTCATGGGAAAAACCGTTTCTTACAGCTTTTGGTAATCGTGATCCAATTACTCGCGGAGCAGAAAAACAGTTCCAACAATACGTCCCTGGTTGCAAAAATCAAAATCACCAAATCCTCAAAAATGCAGGACATTTTATTCAAGAAGACAAGAGTAATGAATTAAGTGAATTGATTATTAATTTTGTTAGGAGTAATGCTTAAAAAATTAAGACAATACTTATTTTTCTAAATATTTTAGTTTGTCCTTGACGTCTATCCAGTCATCAGCATCATCAGGTGCTTTCTTTATCTCAACTATAACCGGCCACTTAGCAGACAGTTCGGTATTGATTTGGAGAAATTTTTCTTGATCTTCACTTAGATCATCCTCAGATAGGATGGCATCAACAGGGCATTCTGGTTCACATAAAGTGCAATCAATACACTCATCCGGATCTATTACGAGCATATTTGGACCTTCATGAAAACAATCCACAGGGCACACCTCAACACAATCCGTATATTTACATTTAATACAAGCTTCCGTTACCACAAATGTCATGTATCTATATCCAAAGAAAAATTTTGCTAAAACTAAGTCAAGTTTAATTATAGATCAAGCTATTATTAAACAATTTATCTCAATAAATATATTTTATTCGTTAATAATCGTAATTTCATCTACCCAAAAACATTTAATAAAAAGAATTAATCAGCATTTTAATTAGAAGAAAATAGTTGCCAACAATCATTCATTACATTTACTCGATCTTCTTTTTTTAATTTTAATAAATGTGCCAATAAAGATCTTTCAGCTAAAAAATATAGTGCTTTATCTATGTCATCATATACATACTGCACCAAATCAGATAAAGAGACTTTTGGATGAGCTTTTAAACATTCAATTACCTTTGACTCCCTTTTAATGCGATGTTTTATAGTGCCTTCAATAACCTCGCTTGAGTTATCAATAACTGAACCGTGCCCCGGAAGGATATTCTCTATGTTTATCAGTTTGATTCTTTCTAAAGAGTTGAGGTAATCATGCATATCGCCATCAGGTGGATTTATAACGACAGTTGATCCATCAATAATGTGGTCTCCGCTAAACAAACAACGATATTCATCATGAAAATAACACATATGATTTGAAGCATGGCCAGGGGTATAGATTGCCGTTAATTTAAGCTCCTTTGTTTCAATAATATCTCCATCCTTAAGTTCTTCATCTGGGCTAAATGTCATGTCCTGATGATCAAGCGGTGGCGGAGAAATGCCCAATACTTTGGCGCCAGTTTCTTTTGCTAATAGACAAGTCGCGGGTGAATGATCAAGATGAGTATGCGTAACCAATATTGAAAAGATATTTCCGTTTGTAAATTCTAAAATTCTATCAATATGCCCTGATATCTCTGGACCCGGATCAATCACCATAGGTTCTTCCTTACCAAGAATATAAGTATTAGTCCCAGGTCCCGTCATCAATCCAGCATTAGTTGATGTTAAACGTTGAATGCCTGTCTCTAACTCACATAATAGACCAGCAATTGGTGCAATTTTATTCATATCCAAAATTCTTTATCGAAAAGAAATCAAAACCAATTCTTCATTCTAATGATACATCACCTCTCAACTCAGAAGCAGTAAGTTCAGGAAAATAACAAGGGACGCCTTCATTGAATTTAATGTTAGCCCATTCTAAAATTTCCTTAACACTATTAAAATCTCGAATCTGCATTAAAGTAATCGAGGTTGGATGCGGTATATTTATTTCTTTCTTTCTTCTGGCGATAAGCGCATCTCTTGGGGGCATCCATCGACTGTCAATTAATTCATTGCCGCAATGAGATGCCGATTGATTTGAAGGTATTTCTGAAACAAAAAACCGCGTGCTAAATCTTTGTGATAGATATAATGGGGTAATCCAAAAAGCAAAGTAAGCCAGTTGACCGCAGTTCAGAGAAAGCTGGTTATCACCCAAAAATTTATCCCAACTGATTTTTCCCATATTTAATTGGTTACGATATCCTTCTATATTAAGATAGCTTGGAAATTCCCCGTCAATATTCACGGCTAGAAGTACTCCCGCTTCTTCAAATAATTCACGAATTGCCGCACTGTAATAAGAGTACCCACCTGACGAAAGATCAAGTTTCTTATTAATGGTCTTTCTTTGATCAATATCTAAATCAACTTCAAGTGTTATATCAATCTTATCTACCACACCCCCTGGAAAAACATAGCTGGAACCAAAAGAGGCTTTCTTGCGTCTCAAAAGGAGTAACACCTCTGGTCCATCTTCTGTATCCCGAACTAATAAGACCGTTGCCGATGGCAAAGGCTCAACAAACTTATCTGTGATTTTCATTGTGTAAATATCATCTCAAAAAAACTTAAATAAAATTCTA
>JAYZHY010000039.1:0-3764 GCA_036166115.1 Pseudomonadota bacterium
CAACTGTTTTTTTAAAAGATCAATATTGCCATCACAATTTTTTAAGATTTTGATTACATCAGGTATGTCCAGTAGAGAAAGCAACAAATGTTCAATTGTAATAAATTCATGACGCTTCTCTCTAGCTCGATGAAAAGCTTCATTCAAACAGAACTCTAATTCACTGCTTAGCATTAAAAGACCTTGCCATAAAATTTCATTCTAGTCCTCTTCCATTGAACACAACAGAGGATGCTGGTGTTGTTTTGCCATCTTAGTAACTTGCGCTACAAAAGTTTCAGCTATCTCATAAGTATATATACCACACACCCCTGCTCCTTTGGTATGGACATCAAGCATTACTCTCGTTGCAAAGCTTTTATTCATTTTAAATATTGACACCAAAATCTCAACAACAAAATCCATTGGGGTGTAATCATCATTCACAAGAATTACTTTGTATAGAGAAGGTGGTTTAATATCTACCTTTACAACAGAGAGAGTACTGTATTCGTTTTCTTGATTAGGTTTATTTTCTGTCATACTTTTATTTTAACTAACTGAACTAAAAAGTTATTTTAAATTATTATTTTATTAATAAAAATAAAAAAATACAGATATAATAAATTTGAATTATCAGTACCTTTAATTAGTTAGCAACATTGCTCTGATAATGTAAAATTAAATAGCATAATGATAAATCTTAAAAAATTTCTAGCGCCACAAGACCTTTATATTGATTCATTTAAAGATCTTATTCAGAATAAAGGGCCGTTCTACTTATCACTAACCATTTTATTGCTTATAATTTGGCAGTCCTCTCAACTATTTTGGAGTATTTTTCCAAAAAAGATACAGCCAATAGAAATAAATATCCCCTCATCGATGGTGTTTACTAACAATAACAGTGAACCAGCAATACAATCTAATCTTTTAATTAATAACATTGTTGATCAACATCTTTTTGGAAAACATGCAGAAGAAAATAATTCAGAGGTAACAAACAATGAGCCCAATGCATCAATTATTTCCGACTTAAAAGAAACCAAATTAAATTTATCTTTAAATGGGGTCATTCACGGAAAAGGTATTTCCAATTCAATTGCAATTATATCAAACAGCTCAGATGAAGAGAAAATATACTCAATAAATGACATGATCATAACTGGCACGACCTTGCACTCAGTATATTCAGATCAAGTCATCTTGAATAGTAGGAACGGACTTGAAAGCTTGAAATTGCCAAAAGATAATATAAACAAAATATCAAATCTAAATAATTATAATAATATTTCAACTGCAAGCGTTTCACCGCTGAAGGAATTTGGAACAAACCTTGCAGATACTATTCGCCCTACCCCTTACTTTGTTAGCGGCAAACAAACTGGTTACCGAGTATATCCTGGATCTGATAGAAAACAATTTATGGCTCTCGGTTTGATTTCAGGCGACTTAATCACTAATGTAAATGGGAATTCTTTAGAAGATCCTAAGGAAGCTATGCAGATTTTCCAAAGCATCGAAAATGATGACAAAGTTACTCTTACAGTAATAAGGAATGATGAATCAAGAGAAATCCTGATCAATAGCAACCAATTGAAAAATAAATAAGACTTGAGTTAAAGCATGCATCTAAAAAAATTAATACTTATATTGGGAATGCTATTTATAAATATAAATAGCTTGCAATCACAGGAACAATCCATAACTCCTAATTATATTGGTGTTGAATTAAGATCAGTGATAGAAGCGGTCAGCTCAATCACCGGCAAGAATTTTATAATTGACCCTCGTGTCAGAGCAGAAGTAACCTTACTCTCATCTTCACCTATGACCTCAGAAGCATTTTATGAGGCTTTTTTATCGCTATTACAAGTTCATGGATTCGTTGCAGTAACTTCTGGAGAAATAATAAAAATTATACCTGATGCCAGTTCAAGACAATATCCTGGATTTCCTAGTCTCGAAGATGCGTCGAATGAAGATATCGTTACGCAAGTTATTAAAATAAAAAATATAAATGCTGCACAACTTGTACCGATATTAAGACCACTATTACCTCAATATGGTCATCTAGCCGCTCATACTGGCTCAAACATGCTTATTGTGTCTGATAGAGCAAATAATGTGGATCGGATTCTGAATATCATTCAAAGAATAGATCAATCGGATGATAATGATATCGAAATTGTTCAACTAAGTTTTGCGTCAGCTGCTGAGATAGTTCGTGTTCTGACCGTCCTGGCTAATGCTCCAAGAGGAGATGGCACGTCATCAAGAATATCCTTAGTGGCTGATACAAGAACCAATAGCGTATTAATTGGCGGCGCAAAGAACGGAAGATTGAAGATTCGCGCTCTTATTGCTCACCTTGACACTTCAACTGAGGAAGGTGACACGACGAGAGTAAGATACCTTCGTTACGCCGATGCCGAATCACTCTCCGGAAAACTACTTCAGCATTTCTCGCAACAAAATCAATCATCTTCTAGCTCAAATCAATCTGGTAATTTAGAAAGTGTCAATGTCTGGGCTGACGAACAAACAAATGCAATCATTGTAAACGCGCCACCGAAAATGATGCGCTCATTGATGAGTATTGTTGATCAGCTAGATATTAGGAGACTACAAGTACTGGTAGAAGCAATAATTGTGGAAATAGTAGCAGATCGAACTTCTGAACTTGGTGTTACGTGGGCAACAGATGGAAGTCAAAATGACAATTTTGTAGGAGCAACAAACTTCCCAGATATGGGTTCTGGTGTCATTCAGTTATCAAGTATTAATAATAATACTAATCTCAATGTAAACCCTTCGGCATTAATTGGCCAAGGAATGTCGATTGGTGTAGGAAAAATAACAAAACAAGGAACAAGCTTTGCATCAATATTAAGAGTTCTCGAAGGAATTGCAGACACTAATATCATATCAACGCCGTCTATAGTTACCACTGACAATGAAGAAGCTAGTTTAAATGTTGGTCAAGAAGTGCCATTTGTAACTGGATCATTCTCAAATACAGGAAACACAGGAGGCACAATAAATCCTTTTCAAACTATTCAACGTGAACAAGTTGGTGTGAGTTTAACTATTACTCCCCAGATAAATGAAGGCGACTCAATTCTCTTGGATATTTCACAAGAAATTTCAAATATCTCAGCTTCAGCAACTGGAGCAGTAGATCTTATTACAAATGAACGCACCATTGATACTACTGTTATTGTTAACGATGGGGATATTCTTGTATTAGGTGGATTGCTTGAGGATCAAATAAGAGAGACTGACCAACGGGTTCCTGTACTAGGGAATATTCCTTTATTCGGGAATTTATTTAAAAGCAAAAAAACTTCAAAAGTTAAAACTAATCTCATGGTATTTATTAGACCTAAAATTTTAGATACAGCTGAACAGGCATCTTTTGAAACAAATAAGAAATATAATTATATAAGAAATCTTCAAATTGAAGAAAATGACGATAAAAATCAAAGTAAATCCAAAGTAAAAGAATTTATTGGTAGTAGTCCAATTCTCCCGGAAATTGAAACATATCAAGAAAAACCTCAATGAAAGAACAGTTACCAGAAGATAACAACCAAAATATCAATGCTATTGTTACAAAAAAGTTGCCTTTTTCTTTTGCAAAAAAGCATCAAATCTTAATTAAATCAATTAATAAAAAATCAGCAGAAGTCTTTTTTCATGGAAAAATCACTGCTAGCTCAATTGCTGAAACAAGGAGATTCTCAGGTTTACCGCTAGAACTTAAAGAAACTTCTGATGAAAAA
>JAYZHY010000040.1:0-4161 GCA_036166115.1 Pseudomonadota bacterium
AAATGAAATACACAATCCTATGCATCTTATAGATAGAGAAGATGTTTCTAATTTAGCAACCCAAAGTCTTGGGGAATCATTGGATAATTTATTGGGCGTATCATCGTCAGATTATGGTGCGGGAGTATGTCAGCCTATTATTCGTGGGATGTCGGGAAACCGAGTCAAAATAATGACTAATGGCAGAGTAAACAGAGATGTCTCTGGTCTTGGCGCAGATCATATCAACGATATTGATCTCAATAACATACAACAGATTGAAGTTATCAGAGGACCTTCATCAATATTTTATTCAAATGGAACGACAGGTGGCATCATCAATGTGGTCGACAACACGATTGCAAGAACTGATTTTTTAGAATCAGAATTAAGGATAGGCGGCGAAGCGCAAACAGTCAATAGCGCTAATTCTGGTGAGCTTTCTTATCAAAATAACTTAGGCGGACTGAATTTCAGTTTAGCTTATAAGGATTCGAATTTCGAAAAATTTGAAATTCCTTTCGGCGCAATAATTCACGAAGAGGAAGAACATGAGGAGGAGCATGAAGAAGAGCACGAAGAGAATCCTAAATATTTATCTAATTCTGATTATGAAACCGAATCACAACGTTTTGGTGTCTCTAAAACTGGTGATTGGGGATATGTTGGTCTGTCTTTTAGAGGCATCGAAAGCCTTTACGGAGTTCCGTTTCATGGTGAAGAGCATGAAGAGGAAGAAGAGGGTGAGCACGAAGAAGAAAGAATATTTGTCACCACTGAATCCGATGTCATTAATTTAGAAGGTTCCTATGTTTTTGATAATAGTTTTCTTAAGAAAATCGATTATTACTTTGCCAATACTGAATATTCATTGATAGAACAGCATGCTGAAGAGGCCGATCATGAAGAGGAAGAAGAGGGTCACCCCCATGAAGAAGAAGGTCCAACGTTATTCAAAAATGATGCCAAGGAATATGGCGCGGTTGTTGATTTTTCTTCTGACGAACTCTCGCAACGTTTAGTGATGAACATGATTGAAGAAGATATTTCAATTATTGGTCATGAAGCTTTCATGAAACCAACTGACAACAGTGAATTTTCATTTGGTTATTACGTCAGCAAAGACTTGGATGTATTCAATTTTGATCTGGCAATTAGGCACGATCGAATCAACAGGAAAGGGTCTGTTGCCCACCACGAAGAGGAAGAAGGGCATGAGCATGAAGAAGAAGTGGATAAATTTGACAAAGATTTCAAAAATGACAGCCTTGCAATAAGTGTTAGTAGAAATATCAATGAATTCTTTGATGTAAGCATGGATCTTGCCAGTGTTGAAAGAGCACCGTCCGCAGTCGAGCTTTATATGAATGGACCTCACCTTGCGACCGGCAGATACGAAATAGGTAATACGAATATTGATGCTGAAAGGTCTCGCAATATTGATTTAACTCTCAACTATAATCGAGGTGGATTTTTTAGTACTCTCACTATCTTTAGAAACAATGTCGATGATTACATTTATCTTGCGGATTCCACAACGAAGAAAAAGAAACTTACTGTTTCTAACTACAAACAGAAGGATGCACAATTAACTGGTTATGAATTAGAAATAGGGACAAGCTTTCAGTTATATGGAGGAAGCTTAGAATTATCGATAGCCAGAGACACGATATCAGGTGAGTTTAGTGATGGAAAGAATATTCCAAAAATGACCCCAGAGAGAAATATTTATTCAGTGTTATATTCTCAAGATGACCTTAGCTTCAGTTTAATACTAAAGGATATTAAACAACAAGATAACCTAGGGTTAAATGAGACTGTGACAAAAGGCTTCCAAATGCTTGATGCCAATTATACTCGTAAGATAGTTTCTGAATCAGGAACTGAACTATATGCCTCAGTTTTTGGTCATAATTTACTTGATGAAGTTGCCAGGAATCATACTTCTTTTGTGAAAGATCAGGTTCCTTTACCAGGAAAGAATTTTGGAATCAGTTTTAATCTTAAATTCTAATATAATAATTATTCCCATAAATCTCTTTTTTTAAGAGGTTTATGGGAAATATATTTTTAGAAAGATATTTGACTAGAATTAAACTGAACGAAGATACCAATCAAAATCTAAGCTGTTTATCTTATTATTAAATTCCATTTCTTCGTAGCTGCGATTGGCAACAAATGTTTTACAAAATTCAGTACCAAGGTATTTTGGTAGGATTTTGTTTTTTGCGAATTGTTCAATTGCCTTGTTCCAGCGATTCGGAATTTTTTGTTTAAGAGTTATTACTTCACCTTCTTTAATCATCTTCCCGGGGCTGCATTTATTCTGGATTCCGTAATGAACGCCTGCAAGGACTGCTGCGGTTACAAGGTATGGGTTGGCATCAGCGCCAGCTACACGATGCTCAAAACGAAGATTTTTGGCATCCGAGACAGGAATACGAATTGAAACATTACGATGATTGGCACCCCAGTTTGGTTCAACAGGGGCAAACATATCAGGCCTTAATCTTCTGTATGAGTTTGCGTTGGGTGCGAAGATAGCTGTGGATTCTGACATGGTCTTTTTGAGTCCCCCGATTGCATGCCTTAAAATGTCAGAATAAGGAGGCACAGCGTGCTCTTTTTTATTCTTAGAGAATAAGTTTTTATTCATTTTATCGTAAAGGCTCATGTGAATATGCATACCAGAACCGGCTTCTTCTTCAAATGGTTTCGCCATAAAACAGGCCACAAAACCGTGTTGACGAGCAACTGCTTTGATTGCTCTTTTTAAAAGAATGGCATGATCACAAGCCAACAGAGGGTCATCAACATGATGAAGATTGATTTCAAATTGAGCGGGCGCATATTCTGAGATTGTGGTTCCTGCAGGTATATTCTGTTGTTTACAGGCAGTGTGAAGGTCATCCAGAAAATTCTCAATATCCCATAGATCATCAGGGTGGTAGACTTGTGGCCCAGGTTGAGGCCTTCCTATACCAGGTATTAACGAAGTTTTTGGCGTAGGGCGATCTGTTTTTCCATCCAGAAGATAAAATTCCAATTCTACGGCCATGACAATCTTAGGGGCGATTTTTTTTAGATTATCAATGTTATTTTTTAATATTGCTCTGGGCTCACCAAAGAAAGGTTTATTTATTTCATCATAAAAAGTAAATAATGCCTGTGCTGATGACTTCTTTGACCATGGTATTGGCACAAGACTGGTCGCAATAACTTTGGCTTTTGTATCTGGGTCTCCATCGTCTCCAGACCAGCTAATATCTGGAACTGCACTTCCTAGAATATCTAAAAATAAAGTGCCTCCCGGCATGGAAAAACCATCTTCGAAAATGCTTTTAAACTCATTAGGGCGGATTCTCTTCCCTCGCAAGACACCATGGATATCAGCGATTAAGAGCTCCATTTCGCTTGTATCCGGGTAATTTTTTAAGAATTTCTTTAATTCAGATAAATTATTATTTTTTATTTTTGGTGACATTGATTTAAAATTTTTAGTCATTGATTTAGCAAACAATCATTATATATAACTAATTTGCTGATGATACAGTTTATTATTAAAATGAAATATCATATTATGGAACCAAATATCATATTGTGAGGTTCTAGTGAAAGACAGAAAACCACCAAAAGGTGCTCAGGCAGCACTGCGAGCTGTTCGTTTGCTTAAACTTTTCTCTTTAGAAAAGCCTGACCTAACCTTAACGCAGTTGAGTAATGGCGCCAATCTTAATAAAACAACCACACATCGTTTATTGCGTGCCTTGCAGAGCGAAAATTTGGTGCAGCGTAATTCAATTACCGGACGTTACAGTTTAGGTACTGGTCTAATGGCGTTGGGGGTTCAGGCTTTATCGAGCAGTGATTTAAGAAGAAGGGCTCGACCAATATTAAAACTTTTAGCAAGAGATACGGGCGAAACTGCTCAACTTGAGGTGCCTGTCGAAGACGGGATGTTAATTCTAGATGAAGTGACTGGTCGTCATGTTGTTGCAGCCACAGGAAATATTGGTACAAGCTGGCCTATGCATGCAACGTCTAGTGGAAAAGCTTACATCGCTTATGATTCAGATGCTTTTGATCAGTTACCAGAGAAATTTTCCTCCCTAACTAAAAACACTATCACTGAGAAAGTAACCATGAAAGAACACACAAAATTGATTCTAAAAAGAGGTTTCT